>JANJTH010000915.1 GCA_024711205.1 Planctomycetota bacterium
GCCCGGCGGCGCGGGCGGCCCCGTCGCCCGCGGGCGCGCGCGGGCCCGTCCCCCGGGGTGTGGGCGGCACGTGG
Organism: Planctomycetota bacterium; assembly: GCA_024711205.1. Classification (GTDB taxonomy): domain Bacteria; phylum Planctomycetota; class J058; order J058; family J058; genus JANJTH01. The sequence continues at coordinate 75 of JANJTH010000915.1, forward strand.
ATCGTCCCGTCCCGCGGGCGCGGGACCGGCGTCACCTCGTCCGCCGGCACGCCGAAGCGCGTCGCGAGCGCGTCGGGGTCGTCCTCGCCCTCGTCGTCGTCGTCGCCCGGGCCCGGCCGGCCGCCGCGGTCGCCCGGGCCGGCCGCGCGCAGGCTCGCCTCGGCGCGGCGCCGGCGCGCCTCGAGCGCCTCGCGGGGCGGGTTCGCGGGGATCAGCGCGTCGCAGCCGTCGCCGATCAGGTCGAGCCGCCCGGCCTTCCGCAGGGCCTCGCGGACGAGGAACCAGTGCTCGGGCTTGAAGAACTGGAGCAGCGCGCGCTGGAGCCGCCGGTCGCGCAGGCCCTTCGCCGTCTCGACCGGCTTCATCGTGATCGGGTCGAGGCCCGTGTAGTACATCGCGGTCGCGACGTCGAACGGGGCCGGGATGAAGTCCTGGACCTGGTCCGGCCGGTAGCCGTTGCGCTTGAGGAACACGGCCAGCTCGATCATCGCGCGCAGGTCCGAGCCCGGGTGGCTCGCGATGAAGTAGGGCACGAGCTCCTGGCGCTTGCCCGCCGCCTGCGAGGCCCGCTGGAACTCGCGCCCGAACCGCGCGAAGTCCGCGATCGCGGGCTTCTTCATGAGCTCGAGCACGCGGTCGCTCGCGTGCTCGGGCGCCACCTTGAGCCGCCCGCCCACGTGGTGCGCCACGAGCTCGTCCATGTACTCGGGTGAGCGCGCGGCCAGGTCCATGCGCACGCCCGAGGCCACGAGCACCTTGCGGATCCCCGGGACCGCCCGCGCCTTGCGCATGAGGCGCACGAGCGGGCCGTGGTCGGTGCCGAGCAGCTTGCAGGGCTTCGGGTGCACGCACGACAGGCGCTTGCAGACGGCCTCGACGTCGGGGCGCGTGCAGCGCAGGCGGTACATGTTCGCGGTCGGCCCGCCCAGGTCGCTCACGACGCCCTTGAAGTCGGGCTCCCGCGCGATCTGCTCGAGCTCGCGCAGGACCGAGCCCTCGGAGCGGCTCTGGATGATCCGGCCCTGGTGCGTCGTGATCGAGCAGAACGTGCAGCCGCCGAAGCAGCCGCGCATGATCTGGACCGAGTGCTTGATCACCTCGAAGGCCGGGACCTTCTCCCGGTAGCTCGGGTGCTGCCGGCGCGTGAACGGGAGCCCGTGGATCCGGTCGAGGGCCGCCGTGTCGAGCGGGAGCTGCGGCGGCGTCTGCACGACGTCGCGCGCGCCGTGCCGCTGCACGAGCGTCTTCGCGTTGAACGGGTTGCTGTTCATGTGGATCGCGCGCGTCGCGCGCGCGAACGCGACCTTGTCGGCGCGGACCTCCTCGAGGCTCGGCAGGCGCTCGACGTCCGCGCCCTCGAGCGCCGGCTCCTTCGCGCCGCGGGCGTAGACGACGCCGCGCAGGTCGCGCGCGTCCTCGAGCGGCCGCCCCGCCGCGAGCCGCCGCGCGACCTCGACGATCGTCGCCTCGGCCATGCCGTAGACGATCAGGTCCGCCTTCGCGTCGAGGAGGATCGAGCCCTTGACCGTGTCGCTCCAGTAGTCGTAGTGCGCGAGCCGGCGCAGCGACGCCTCGACCGCGCCCGCGACCACGGGCACGCCCTTGTAGGCCTCGCGCGCGCGCTGGCAGTAGGCGAGCGTCGCCCGGTCCGGCCGCAGCCCGATCCGCCCGCCCGGCGAGTAGGCGTCGTCGTTGCGGACCTTCCGGTTCGCCGTGTAGTGGTTGATCATCGAGTCCATGTTCCCGGCGCCCACGCCGAAGAACAGGCGCGGCCGCCCGAACAGCCGCCACGGCGCGCACGAGCGCCAGTCGGGCTGCGCGAGGATCGCGACCCGGTAGCCCGCGGCCTCGAGCACGCGCCCGACGACCGCCGTGCCGAAGCTCGGGTGGTCGACGTAGGCGTCGCCCGAGACGAGCACGACGTCGACCTCGTCCCACCCGCGCGCCCGGACCTCGTCGGGCGACATGGGCAGCGGCCGCGGATCGGCGACGGGGGCCTGCGGGGGTCCAGCCTTGGGCAGCGCGCGCGGCATGGCTCCACTCCCTCCGGCGCCCGCGCGCCACGTCGGCCCGAGCATGCCCCGAACCCGCGCCCGCGTCGAGCGACGGCGCGGCCGCGTCCAGCGCGCGGGGGTCGGCCCCATACGCGCAGGCGGCGGCTGGAGGGCGCCGTGAGCCCCCCAGCCGCCGCCTGCACCTCGCCAGGCTCGCGGGGGCGCCGGCGGCGCCCCCGCGAAGGCGCTACCCCATGCGCTGCGCGACCACGTTCCAGTCGACGTTCGCGAAGAAGTCGTCGAGGTACTTCGCGCGGTCGGTCGGCTTGAGGTAGACGCTGAACGCGTGCTCCCACACGTCGAGCACGAGGACCGGCTTCGCGCCCGCGAGGTGGCTCACCTCGTGCTGGTTGATCCACGAGTTGAGGATCTGGCCGCTGACCGGGTCGAGGTAGGCGATGATCCAGCCGACGCCGGGCATCTTCGCCGTGTTCATGAAGTCGTTCTTCCAGGCGTCGACCGAGCCGAACTGCTTCGCGACCGCCGCCCCGAACGGGTTCCCGTCGGCGAGCGGCTTCGCGCCGACCGCGAGGTTGTCGAAGTAGTACTCGTGGAGGCGCATGCCGTTCCACTCCCAGCCGGCCCGCCGCTTGAGCTCCTGGTACGAGCTGTCGAACGTGCCTGCGCCCGCCATCGCGAACAGCTTCTCCTGGAGCGCGTTCGTGCGGTTCACGTAGCCGTTGTAGAGCTTGAGGTGGACCTCGATCTGCTCGTCCGTGATCCCCGCGAGGCCCTTGAGCCGGCCGTAGTCCTTCGCCGTGTACTTCGTGAACGCCACGTGCTCTCCCTCCCCGCTCCGCGGGGGTCTCGGCCGGGGCCGGGCGCGCGCGCGCCTCGAAGCCCCCTGGCCTGAATGAGGACCGGGACGGTACCGCTTCACTCCCCGCGTGTCAACGCGCCCGGGGCCCCGCGCGGGGCGCCACGACCTCCGGGCTCGGCGGCCCCACGTCGCGCGAGAGGGCGCGCCTCCCCCGCGCCGACGGGCCGTCACGTCGAGCTCGAGCCGTCCCGGCTCCGTGATGGCTGACCGCGGTCAGCGCGCGGACCAGACCTCGACGGCGCCCGCCGTGGTCGCCAGGAGCAGGAGCTCGCCGTCGTGTGCGACGGCGAGCTCGACGACCCCGTCCGCCAGCGCGGCCGTCCAGCGCCGCGCGCCCGTGGCTGGGTCCAGGGCCACGAGCTGCGAGGCCGCGCCGCGGTCCGGCATCGACGCCGCGTAGAGGGTCTGCCCGTCGGGCGACCACGCGAGCGCGCGCACCGCGCCGGGGAGCTCGCCGAGCGTGGCGCGGCCGACCTCCGCCAGGACCGCGAGGGGTCGCAGGTCGGGCGTGAGCGTCCGCACCTCGCCGTCCGCGCCGCCGAACGCGACCGAGGCGCCGTCGGGCGCGAACGCGACGGCCAGGGGCATGGCCAACGCGGGCGCGCTGCCGAGCACCGCGCCGGCCTCGACGCTCCACACGCGGAGCTCCGCGTGGGGCAGCGCGCCCGTCCCGGTGGGCTCGCCGCCGAGCGCGGCCGCGACCAGCGCGCCGTCGGGCGAGAAGGACAGGCCGTGGGCGCGGGCGGGGGCGGGCAGGCGTCGCGCGCCGCCGGCGCTCGCCAGGTCCACGAGGACGACCTCGGCCGTGGCCGGAGCGACCGCGGCGCGGGCGCCGTCGGGCGAGAGGGCCACATGGCGCGGCCGGCCGTCCCCCCCGCTCGCGCGCCCCGAGACGGCGCCGCGGTCGAGGTCGTCCGCCCACCAGAGGTTCAGGCCGGGGGCGCCCCACCACAGGGCGCCCCGGCCGCGGCTCGCCACGCCGCCGTGCGACGACGCGTCGCTCCGTCGCCACAGCTCGCGCGCGCCGTCGAAGCAGGCCACCTCACCCGTGACCTCGCTCGCCGCGAGCCATCGGCCGTCGCGGGCGGCGGCGACATCCACCTCGCCGCCGCCCGGGCTCACGACCACCCGGGCCAGCGGGCGCTCGGCGAGGAGGCCCAGGCGAATCCGCGCCGTCGGGGCCAGGGGGTGCCCGGGGTGCTGCGCGAGCCAGGACCGCGCCGCCCGGTGCTGCTCCAGCCGGTCGCGCTCGGCCTCGATCCGCCGCCACGCGGCCCCCGGGTCAGGCGCCGGGGGAGCCTGGGGCGACGGCGCCGGGGTCGCGAGCACCCGGCGGACCGGAGGCGCCGGGGGGGCCCCCCGCAGCGCGACGACGATGCCGCCGCCCGCCAGCGCGGCCGCGACGAGCGCGCCGCTGGCGAGCAGCGCGCGCGTCCGCCGCCGCGCCCGCCAGGCGTGGCCCGCCGTGACCTCGCGTCCTGCGAGGTAGGCATCGAGGTCGTCCGCGAGCGCGTCGCCCGTCGGGTACCGGTCGTCCGGGTCCTTCGCCAGGGCCCGCTCGCAGATCGCCCAGAGCGGCGCCGGCGCGGCAGCCCCGGCGGGTGGCCGGGGCAGGGGCGCCTCGAGGACCTGCACCGAGAGGGTGAGGAGCGAGTCGCCCGAAAACGGCACCTGGCCCGTGACGCGCTCGTAGAGCATGACCCCCACCGCCCACACGTCGGCGGCCGGCCCCACGCGCTCTCGCTGTCCGGTCAGGGTCTCTGGCGCCATGTACAGCGGCGTGCCCAGGACCTCCCCCGTCTGCGTGAGGCGGTCCAGCTCCTTGGCCGCGGCCAGCCCGAGGTCCGTCACCCGCGGCCGGCCGTCCGACCCGACCAGGACGTTGCCGGGCTTCACGTCGCGGTGCACGACCCCGCGGGCGTGAGCGTGGCCGAGCGCACGGGCCACGTCGCGCAGGAGCGCCGCGGCCGCCGGGAGGTCCGCCGACCCGAGCACCTCGTCGAGCGTCCGGGCGCCCTCGACGAGCTCGTAGACGAGGCAGGGGCGGCCAGCGAGGTGGCCTGCCCTGTGGACGCGGACGATCCCGGGGTGATCCAGCCCGGCGGCCACGACGCCCTCGCGCTCGAGGCGCGCCGGGTTCCCGGCGAGGAGCACCTTGAGGGCCACCTCGCGCCCGAGCGCCGGGTCGAAGGCCCGGTGCACGACCCCCATGGCGCCGCGGCCCAGCTCACCCAGCAGGAGCAGACGCCCGAGGTCTTCGCTCGACAGCACGCTCCAACACTGCGCCGGGCCCCGGCGACTCGCAAGCCGTGGCGCGACGTGCGTGATCCACGCGCCCCTCGAGGCGGCGGCGCGGGGCCCGCCGCAGGGGGAGAGCGCACGCGCTCGCTGCTCGATGACGCCCGGCGAGGGCGTCGCATCGGGCGTCTCCTGCGACTCGCTCCGGTCGGCGGCGCCTGGGCGCACGTGGCGGCGACCTCGGCGCGCCGTGTCCCCGGGACGCGCGCGCTCGCCCCCGGGCCGGGGCACGCACGCCCCGCCGGTCCTGGCCCCCCTGCCTCGCTCGCGCGGGGTCCGCCCGGCGCTCCGCCGACTCGGACGGCCTCCCCGCCCGGCTCAGGACCCGCACAGGTTCCGGATCAGCGCCTCGAGGCGCGCGCGCGCGCGCGGGTCCTCGGCGCGCGCCGCGCGGAGCGCGACGAGCCGAGGCTCGAGCCTGGCCCGCGGCCCGAGCGCCAGGGCGAGGCGTGCGGCCGTGGCCTCGGCGTCGATCGCTGCATCGGCGAGCCAGTCGTCCAGCGCGCGCGGGTCGCCCGAGCGCGCGCGGACCTCGAGCGCGGCGGCGCGGAGCGCCGGGTCGTCGGCGCCGAGCCCGCGCAGGACCTCGAGGAGCGGCGCGTCCGCGGCGTCGCCCACCGCCACGAGCGTGCGGGCCTTCGCCTCGGCCCCGGCCTCCGCCGACCCGAGCAGCGCGCGCGCGACCTCGAGGGACAGCCCGCGCGCCTCGGCCCGGAGCGCGACCGCGGCCTCCGCGGCGCCGCGCCGCTCGTCCGGCGTCCCGCGGCGCGCCGCCTCGAGGAGCGCCTCGCGCCCGCCCGGGCGGG
>JANJTH010000922.1 GCA_024711205.1 Planctomycetota bacterium
TCCCGCGCCGTCGGCGCCCGCGGCGGCGTGTGGGCGTCCTCGCGCGTCCGGGGCGGGCTGGGCGCGGTCGCAGGCGCCTCGCTCGCGCCGCCGGGGGGCGGGCCCCACCAGCCCGGGCGGCCGCCGCCGAAGCTGAGGGCAGGCGCCACGGCGGGGCCGCCGAGCCCCCAGCCGCGGGCGTGGCCGTCGAGCCGCTCGACCGTGAACTGCACGGCGAGCGCGGGGTCGCGGCGCAGGCGGGCCGCCGCCCCGGCGATCAGCTCGTCGGCCTGCGCGCGCGCGAGCCGGCCCGTGAGCGCGCGGCCCGGCACGACCGCGCCGTGGCCGCCGTCGACGTCGAGCACGAGCAGGAGCCCGTCGTCGCGGCCGGCCTTGCCCACGCCCCAAGCGGCGAACGCCGCGTAGCCGGCGGCCGCCGCCTGCGCCGCGTCGCGGAGCCGCCCGCGGGTCAGCCACACCCCGAGCTCGATCCCCGTCTCGGCCTCGAGGCTGCGACACACGAGCTCGACCGCGTCCTTCGCTGACCCCCCGAGGGCCCCCGCGTCGTCGCGCAGGGGGAAGGTCCCGGGCCCGTGCGCGCCCGGGGCCAGGCGGCCCGGCGCCGGACCGCTCGAGCCGGGCGCTCCCGACCCGCCGCCGCCGAACTCCGTCCGCTCGAGCTCGACCCGCGGGTCGACCGGCGCGGCCCCGCCCGTCGCCGGCGCGCCGGCCTCGAACGCGCGGACCCGCTCGACGATCCGCCGCGCGCCCGCGAGCACACCCTCGCCGGGGCGGCCCGCGCGCATGTGCGGGACGACGGCCTCCTCGAGCAGCGCCTGGCAGGCGGCCTTCGTGAACACCTGCTCGAAGCGCCGGCCCGGGACGATCTCGACCCGGCGGTCGGCCAGGGCGAACAGGAGCAGCACGCCGTTGTCGAAGTGGGCCTTGCCGATCCCCCACCCGTTGAACACGCGGACGGCGTAGGCGTGGTGGTCCTCACCCCGCGTCGAGTCCATGAGCAGGACGCCCAGCTCCGCGCCCGTGGTCTGCGAGAGCTCGCGGCACAGCGCGACGAGGCGCTCGCGTGAGGCCGCGTCGAGCACGCGCGCGTCGTCGCGCACGGGGTAGATCGGCGGGGGGACCGGCGTCTGCGCCGCGGCCGGCGCGGCGAGCGCCGCGAGCGCGAGCCCGCCCGCGGCGAGCGCCCAGGACCTCGACCGCGCGCCGCGCGCGCCCTGGCCTCCCGTCATGCGTCCCCCTCTGCCCGCCCGCGGGCGGCCTCGATCAGCGCGGCGAGCGCGTCGCACCCGGCGAGCAGGCCCGCGCCGAGCTCGCCCCGGGTCAGGAGCGGCGCCGCCCGCTCGCGGAGGATCTCGCCCGAGGCGGCGTCGGTCACGACGTCCTCGAGGGCGCACCCGACCTCGCACTCGAGCCGGCGCTCGGCGAGCGCGCACAGCACGAGCACGCCCTCGCCCGCGCCGCCGCCCACCGCCCAGCGGTTGAACAGCCAGAACACGTGCTCGCTCGGCTTGCGGGGCGCCGACGTCGGCACGACCGCCAGGACGAGCTCGCGCCCGGTCGCGGCGCGCAGGCGCGCGAGCCGCGCCTCGAGCGCGGCGCGCTCGGCCGGCGCGAGGACGCCGGGCACGTCCACGACGTCGCCCGCGCGCGCGGGCGGCGCGCCGAGCTCGGCGTCGAGGTCCCGGATGTGGAAGGCGCAGCCCGGGCACGCGGGCGCGTCGTCATTCAGGTCGAGCTCGCAGCGGGGGCAGCGCACGCCCACGGTCTACACGAGCGCGCGCGTTCGCGCACGAGGGCGCGGCCCGGCGGGCGCCGTCCGCGACGGGGCGGGCGCTAGACTCCGGCCCGGACGGGCCCCACGACATGACGACACGGCCGGCGCGCGCGCGCCTCGCGGGTCCGCTCCTCGCCTTCGCCGCGGTGCTCCTCGCCGGCGCGCCCGCGCGGGCGGGGCGCACCGTCCGGGTCGGGCTCTACGAGAACGAGCCCAAGGTGGGCTGGGGCGCCGACGGGCAGCCCGAGGGGATCTTCGTCGACCTGCTCGAGGCGATCGCCGCGGCGGAGGGCTGGACCCTCGAGTACGTCCGGGGCACCTGGAGCGAGGGCCTCGCGCGGCTCGACGCGGGCGAGCTCGAGCTCATGCCCGACGTGGCGCACTCGGACGAGCGCGCGCGGAGCTGGGCCTTCCACCGCGAGCCCGTGCTCTCGAGCTGGAGCCAGGTCTACGCCCGGCGGGGGAGCGGGATCCGCTCGCTCCTCGACCTCGACGGCCGGCGCGTGGCGGTGCTCGCGGGCTCGACCCAGCAGGACCTGCTCGCGGCCATGGTCGGGGGCTTCGGGCTCACGGTCGAGCTCGTGCCGGCGCCCGGCTTCGCGGCCGCGTTCGAGGGCGTCCGCGCGGGCCGCGCCGACGCGGTGGTCACGAACCGGTTCTACGGGCTCCGCCACGCCGCCGCCGCCGGCCTCGAGGACACGGCGGTCGTCTTCCAGCCCGTGCAGCTCCACTACGCGGCGCCCCGCGGGGGCGACCCGGCGCTGCTCGCGGCGCTCGACCGGCACCTCGCCGCGCTGAAGCGCGACCCCGGCTCCGCCTACTACGCCGCGCTGCGCCGCTGGTCGGTCGGCGACCCGCCGCCGGCGCTGCCGGGCTGGGTCCGCTGGGCGGCGCTCGGGGCGCTCGGCGTCGCGCTCGTGGGCGGGGTCTGGGTCGTCGCGCTCCGCCGCGAGGTCGCGGCCCGCACGGCCGAGCTCCGGCGCCGCCACGACGAGCTCGCGGCGCTCCACGCGCAGCGCGAGGAGCACGCGCGCGAGCTCGAGCGGCGCGTGGCCGAGCGCACGGCGGAGCTCGTGCGCGCCAACGAGGAGCTCGCCGTCGCCAAGCAGGCGGCCGAGGCCGCCGACCACCTCAAGTCGGCGTTCCTCGCGACCATGAGCCACGAGCTGCGCACGCCGCTCAACTCGATCCTCGGGTTCACGGGGGTCGTGCTCAAGGGGCTCGCGGGGCCGCTGACCGACGAGCAGGCGCGGCAGCTCGGGATCGTGCAGCAGAGCGGGCGGCACCTCCTCGCGCTGATCAACGACGTGCTCGACATCTCCAAGATCGAGGCCGGGCAGCTCGAGGTCCTCGCGGCGCCGCTCGACCTCCCGGCCTCGCTCCGCCGGGTGGTCGACCTCGTCACGCCGCTCGCCGCGAGGAAGGGGCTCGCGCTCGAGGTCGACGTCGCGCCCGACCTGGGGCCGGCCACGGGCGACGCGCGCCGCGTCGAGCAGGTCCTGCTCAACCTGCTCGGCAACGCGATCAAGTTCACCGAGGCCGGCCGGGTCCTGCTCGAGGCCCGCGCGGCCGCCGACGGGGCCGGGGTCGCGCTCCGCGTCGTCGACACGGGCGTCGGGATCGCGCCCGAGGACCTGCCGCGCCTGTTCCGGCCCTTCTACCAGCTCGACTCGACCCTCGCCCGCAAGCACGAGGGGACCGGGCTGGGGCTCGCGATCAGCCGCCGGCTCGCCGGGCTCATGGGCGGGACGCTCGAGGTCGAGAGCGCGCCCGGCCGCGGGAGCGCCTTCACGCTGACCTTGCCGCGGGGCCCGGCGCCGCCGGGGACCTGACCGTCGGTCGAGCGAGGTCCACGCCGCGCGAGGGCGGGGCGACCGTCCGTCGTCCGCGCCGCGCCCGGCCCGCGCCGGGCCGACCTCCCTCCGGCCCGTCGGCCCGGCACGGTCCTCACGCGTCGCCCGAGCGCGTCGCTCAGGCGAACGCCTCGACCGCCTCCCAGAGCGCCGCGCGCGCCGCGGGGTCGCGGAAGCCGCAGGCGACCTCGCGGCGGTCCTGCCAGAACAGGCCGGTCACGCCGTCGAGCGCGGGCTCGGCCGCGAGCCACACCGCCGTGTCGGCGCCCTCCGCGGGCGAGCGGCCGACCAGCGCGAAGTAGGCCCGCGCGCCGAGCCCGACGAGCCCGCGGCCCGCGCGCGCGATCTCGGTCGCGACCACGCCCGGGTGCAGGGCGTGCACGGTCACGCCCTGCGGGCGCAGCCGCTCGGCCCACGACCAGGAGAGCATGCGGTTCGCCTGCTTGCTCTGCGCGTAGGCGCCCGCGCCGCGCCCCCAGGCCCGCCGCGCGAACCCGAGGTCGCCCAGGTCGAGCCCCCAGGCCATGCGCGAGGCGACGTTGACCACGCGGGCCGGCGCGCTCGCGGCGAGGAGCGGCGCGAGCGCGCGCGTGAGCCGGTGGTAGCCGAGCACGTTCGTCGCGAAGGTCCGCTCGAGCCCCTCGGGCGTCTCCTCGCGCCGGGGCAGCCACACGCCCGCGTTGTTCACGAGCGCGTCGAGCCGGCCGTGCCGCGCCGCGACCCCCGCGGCGAACGCCGCGATCGAGGCGGGGTCGGCCGCGTCGAGGAGCGCCACCTCGAGCCGCCGGCCGAGCTCGTCGGGCCCCGGGCCGTGCCACGCGGCGTCGCCGCGCGCCAGGTCGGCCCGGGCCGCCTCGCCGCGGGCCCGGTCGCGGCAGGCGAGCACGACGTGGGCGTTGCGGCGCACGAGCCCGCGCGCGACCTCCTTGCCGATCCCGGCGCTCGCCCCGGTCACGACGACGACCGCGCCGGTCAGGTCGCACGGGATCGGCTCGCCGGGGCGCCCGCGCGGGGTCACGCGCCCTCCTCATCCGCGCCCTGCTCGTCGAGGCGCCGCCCGGCCTCGAGGAGCACGGCCGTGATCGGGGTGCGCGACGTGGGCGCGTGCGCGAGCTGGGGCGAGAAGCGGAACTCGCCCGCGTCCCAGCCGAGGAGCGCGACCGTCGCGGCGTGGCCCTCGAGCTCGCCGAGCCGGGCGAACAGGACCTGGCCCTCGGCGACGCCGATCACGCCCACGCTGCCGTCGCGGCGGCGCAGCTCGAGCGTCCCGCGCTTGCGGTTGAACTCGAGCGTCTGGAGGACCTCGAACACGGTCACGTCCTCGATCCGCCCGGCGAGCGCGTCCTGGAGCGTGAACTCGGTCTTCATCTCGCTGTCGACCATGAGGTCGAGCGCGTGCTCGAGCTCGGCGGGGTCGCGCGGGCCGAGGAACGTGAACTGGAACGGGCCGACGAGGACCTCGTCGCCGTCGGCGAGGCGGTGCTCGAGCACGCGCTCCCCGTTGACGCGCGTCCCGTTCTGCGAGCCCAGGTCCTTGACGAACGGCTGGCCGCCGCGCCAGGTGAGCTGGGCGTGGCGGCGCGAGACCTTCGCCGAGGGGATCGTGAGGTCGCACTCGCGCGAGCGCCCGATCACGACCGGGACGCCCGGCTGGAGGCGGAGCGGCTCCGCGCCGAGGCGCGCCAGCGCGTACGCCCCGCGCGGCGCGGCCTCGGGGCCGGGGGCTCGCTCGCGCGGGCGCGCGCCCGC
>JANJTH010000927.1 GCA_024711205.1 Planctomycetota bacterium
CCGCGGCCCGCCCCGGCTCCGGGGCGCGGGCTCACGCGGGCGGGCCCTGTCCCGCGCGGCTGCGCAGCGCCTTGATCTCCTCGCCGATCAGCCGGTCGAGCCGCCGGGCCTCGCTGCGCCGGAGCCGCACGGGGGCGCCGCCCCGCGCGTCGAGCGCGCGCCGGACCCGCTCCCGCACGCTGGCCCACAGCGCGCGCAGGTCCTCGGCGCCGTCGCCCAGCACGAGCTCGCGCGCGTAGGCCCGCTCGAACAGCGCGTCGAGCGAGAGCTCGCGCGCGTGCGCCCGCCGCTCCCAGGCGTACATGCCGCCGACGGCCGCCAGCGCCGTCGCGACGAGCGCGAGGTCCCACAGGAGCAGGCGCGTCTGTCCGTCCTTCCCCACGAACAGCCCGGCCACCTGGAGCGCGAGCCACCCCACGAGCAGCGCCGCCAGCGCGAGCCCGACGTAGCGGAGCGCCATCGCGCGCCGCTCGCGCGCGAGGCGGTCGATCACGGTCGCGTGCACGCGCAGGCGCTTGGCGTGCTGGTGCAGCCGGCTCACCACGTTGTCGACCTTGCGCTGCGGCGCGCGCATGACCTCGGCGCGCACCTCGTCGCGCTGCTTGTCGAAGTCGTCGAGCGGGATCCCGCTGCCCGCGGCCTCCTCGGTCGGCAGGTAGGTGTTGTAGATGTGCGGGAGGTCCTTGCGGGGGATCGCCTTGCTCAGGTTCCAGCACAGCGCCCCGTAGGCGCGCGCGTAGTCGCGCATGGACCCGAACCGGTCGACCTTGTTGAAGATGATGAGCAGCTTGTGCTCGAGCCCCGAGAGCGACTGCGTGAGCACGGAGAGCGTCTCGCCCGTCGTCCCCGGCTTGTCGGGGTCGAACAGGAGCAGGATCACGTCGGCGCGCTCGGCGAACCAGCGCACGACCCCGGCGAAGTCGTAGCCGCGGTCGACGCGCTGGTCGGCCGCATCGATCATGCCCGGCGAGTCGACGAGCGCGACCTGCGCGAGCGCCTCGCTCGGGACGAGCCGGAGGCGCAGGTGCGAGACGAGCGTCGGCCCGAACCGCTCGAGGTCGCCCCAGGGCAGGTCGGGGTTCGTCACGACGGCGGCCCCGTCCTTCGCGTCGCGCTCGGGGCCGCGCGTGATGATCGTGAAGCCGTCGTCGATCGGGGCGATCCCGGTCCGCTGGACCTCCTCGCCCACGACCCAGTTGATGAACGAGCTCTTGCCCGACGAGTGGTTGCCGAGGAGGAGCACCATGGGCGGGCCGCGCGTCTCGGCCGGCGGCGGCGGCGCGTCGAAGTCGAACCGCGCGCCGATCGGCCCGAGCGCGTCGGCGTAGAGGCCGCGGGCCCGGGCCTCGACCTCGGCGACCACGTCGGGGCGGTCCGCGGGCTCGGTCGTGGCGGCCGGGCTCACGCCGGGACCTCGGCGCCCGACCGGGCCCAGACCGGGCGGCCGCGCTTCCAGACGCGCGCGACGAGGCTCACGCCGAAGTGCGAGGGCAGGTAGCGCCAGGACGGCGCGTCCCACTCGACGAGGTCGGCGAGGAGCCCCGGCTCGAGGCGGCCGCGGTCGTGGCCGCGCCCGACGGCGTGGGCCGCGTTCACGGTCGCGCCGACGAGCGCCTCGGCGGGGGTCATGCCGAGGTTGAGGCAGGCGAGGGTCAGGATCATGGGCATGGACTCGGTGAGCGACGACCCCGGGTTCAGGTCGGTCGCGAGCGCGACCGGGACGCCGGCCGCGATGAGCCGCCGGGCGGGCGCGTGCTCGCGCAGGCGCAGGTAGAAGCTCGTGCCGGGGAGCAGCACCGCGACCGTGCCGCTCCGGGCGAGCGCCTCGACCCCCGCCGGGCCGGTGCAGGCCAGGTGGTCGGCCGAGACGGCGCCGAGCTCGGCCGCGAGCTCCGCGCCGCCCGTCGGCTCGAGCTCGTCGGCGTGGAGCTTGAGCCCGTAGCCGAGCGCGCGCGCGGCCTCGAGGAGCGCGCGGGACTCGTCGGTCGAGAACACGTGCGCCTCGCAGAACACGTCGCAGAACTCGGCGTGGGGGCGGAGCGCCGGGAGGACCTCGTCGATCAGCGCGCGCAGCCAGCCCGCGCGGTCGTGGCGCCGCTCGTCGGGGACCTCGTGGGCGGCCAGGTTCGTGGCCACGAGGTCGATCGGGTGCGCGCGGTCGAGGAGCGCGACCGCCTCGAGCTGCCGGCGCTCGGCCGCGAGCTCGAGCCCGTAGCCCGACTTCGCCTCGGCCGTGGTCGTCCCGTGCGCGAGCATGCGGTCGAGGCGCGGGCGGGCGGCGGCCGCGAGCTGCTCGACCGAGGCCGCGCGCACCGCGCGCGTCGTGGCGCGGATCCCGCCGCCCGTCGCGGCGATCTGCGCGTAGGTCTCGCCGCGCAGCTTGCGCGCGAACTCGTCCTCGCGGCTCCCGACCCAGGGCAGGTGCGTGTGCGGGTCGACGAACCCGGGCAGCACGAGCCGACCCCCGGCGGATGCGCGGCGCGCGGGCCGCCAGGCCGCCTCGAGCGCGGCGCGCGGGCCGACCGCCGCGATCCGCTCGCCCGTGATCGCGACCGCGGCGTCGGCGATCGCGGGCAGGTCGTCGAGCGGGCCGCGGCGCGGCCCGGGCGGCCCCGCCAGGGTCACGAGCTGGCCGATGTCGGTGAGGAGCAGGTCGCAGGCCTGGGGGGCGGGCGGCGTCGTCACGGCGGGGGCACCGAGGGGGTCAGCGGGGGCGCGGCCGGGTCAGCGCGCGCCGGGGCGGCGCGGCGGCGGTCCCCCGTGGCCGGGCCGCTGCGACGGGCCGCCGGGG
>JANJTH010000945.1 GCA_024711205.1 Planctomycetota bacterium
TCGGGCGCGCCCGCCCCGCGGCGAGGTCGAGCGGGCCCGCGGGCGCCCGCCCGCGCCGCCTGCCGGCCGCGTCCCCGAGCGCGTTGCCGAGGACGAGCACGGCCGCGGCCGCGACGGCGAGCCCGAGCAGGCGCCCGACCGGCACGTCGACGAACGGCTCGCGGAGCGTCCCCGGGGCCGGTCGGAGCATGTCGACCGTCACGAAGTCGCGCCGCGAGGGCGGGAGCAGGAGCGCGGCCGCGAGCGCCGTGGCGCCGCCGACCGCGAGGACGAGGGCCGCGCCGGCGAGCGCGTGCGGGAGGCCCTCGACCGCGCGCGGCCCGGGCCGCCCCCCCGCGCGGTGGGACCCCGGCGCGCCCTCGAACGTCAGGCGCGCCCGCACGGCCGCGAGGCGGTCGAGCGGCGGGGCCACGGCCCAGGCCAGGCCCACGACCCCGAGCGCCCAGGGCGCGAGCGGGCCGCCGTCCGGCAGCACGTTGCCGGCGAGCGCGGCCGCGGTCACGAGCGCGAGCGAGACGGGGCGGATCGTGGGGATGTGCCAGAAGGCGACGAGCGGGAGGTTCACGAAGTAGGCCAGGGTGGGCAGCCCCCAGGCGATCCACGTCGGGAAGAGGAGCGCGCCGGAGACGACGATCCCGACCGCGAGCGGCGCGAACCGACGCGCGCGCCGCGCGGCCGGCACCTCGAGGTCGACGGGCGAGCCCTCGGCGCGCCACGCCGCCCAGGCGGCGAGCAGGACGAGCGCCGCGCCCACGGCCACGTCGCGGACCCAGGCGCCCCGGGCGCCGCCCGGGCCGTGGGCGAGGCGCCAGGCGAGCGGCGCGAAGGCCGCGAGCGTGGCGGCCGTGAGCGCGAGCGTGCGCAGCGCGACCTCGGGCCGGGTCACGCGAGCATCTCGCGGGTCAGGCGGAGCGCGCGGCGCCCGGCCCAGGGCGCCGCGAGCGCGTCGGTCAGCGCCTGGCCGGGCCGGACGGGGTAGGCGAGCGCGCCCTCCGCCGTGAGCGCCGCGGCCGCCGCGTCGACGGAGGCCTCCTCCTGGGGGGCGCCGAACAGCCGCGGGAAGGCCCGCGGGTCGAGGAGCGCGCAGGCCAGGCGCGCCCCGCGCGCGCGCGCCGCCGCCGCGACGTCGAGGCAGGCCGGCAGGTCGCCCGCGAGGTCGGCGACGACGAGCCAGGCGAGCTGCCCGGGGAGGAGCCGGGCCACGCGGGCGCGCGCGACCTCGCCCAGGGGCACCTCGCCGTCGGGGCGCACGCGCGCGAGCGCGTCGAGCGCGCGGTCGAGCTGCGCGCGGCCGCCCGCGAGCGGGAGCTCGAGCGCCTCGCGCCCGAGCCCGTGGAGCGCCACGCGGTCGCCCTGGAGCAGCGTGCGGGCGGCCACCGCGGCCGCGAGGTGGACGGCGACCTCGAGCGTGGCGTGGCGCCCGAGCCCGCGCAGGGACGCGCGCGCGAGGTCGAGCACGACGACGACCCCGCGCGCGACCTGCCGCTCGTGCTCGACGACCGTGAGCCGGCCGCGCCGGGCCGTCGTCGGCCAGTGGACGCGCCGCAGCGGGTCGCCCGGGCGGTGGTCGCGCACGCCGAGCGCGAGCCCGCCGTCGCCCGCCGCGCGCGAGGCGGCCCCGCCGAGCGCGGGGACGCGCGTGGCGCCGCTCTCGGGCAGCGGCCCCAGCGCCTCGACCGCCGGGTAGACGACGAGCGCCCGCGCCGGCGCGACCTCGCGCGCGGCCGAGAACAGCCCGAGCGGACAGGTCAGCCGCGCCCGCGCCGGGCCGATCGCGTGGACCCCGCGCCGGCCGTGGCAGTGCCCGACGTAGGCGGCCTCGGCCGCGGCCCAGGCCGGGAGGCGCGGCCACACGGTCGCGCGGCGGTGCGGGACCTTGTCGGGCGCGAACGCGTCCTCGACCTCCGGCGCGAGGAGCGGGAGCGCGCCCGCGTTCGTGACCGTGAAGCGCACGGCCACCGCGTCGTCCTCGCAGGCGCCCGGCGGCAGGTCGCGGGCGACGCGGAGCGCGCGCAGCGCGAGGCGCGGGTAGAGCCAGCAGGCGAGCAGCGCGGCCGCGAGCCCGAGCCCCCAGGCCAGCGCCGGGAGGACGCCCCAGGCGGCGCCCCAGCCGAGCGCGAGCCCGCAGGCGAGCAGCGCCGACCAGCGCCACGCGGCCGCGCCGCGCTCGGCGAGGTCGCTCACGGGCCGGGCGGCGGCCCCGTCGGCACGACGGGGACCGGCACCTGCGCGAGGACCTCGTCGGTGATCGCGGCGGCCGTGCGCCCCGCGAGGCGCGCGCGCGGCTCGAGGATCAGCCGGTGGTCGAGCACGGCGTGCGCGACGGCCTGCAGGTCGTCGGGGAGCGCGAAGTCGCGCCCGAGCACGAGCGCCCGCGCGCGGCCGACGCGCGCGAGCCAGAGCGCGGCGCGCGGGCTCGCGCCGAGCACGACGCCCGGGGCCTCGCGCGTCGCGGCGACGAGGTCGGCCACGTAGCGGCGCAGGCTCGCGTCGAGCGCGACCTCCGCGACGGCGGCCCGCAGCGCGCGCAGGTCCTCGGCCCCGGCGACCGGCGCGAGCGCGTCGAGCGGGTGCCCGCGGCGCTGGTCCTCGAGGATCACGGCCAGGTCGGCGGGGTCGGGGTAGCCCAGCCGGACCTGGAGCGCGAACCGGTCGAGCTGGGCCTCGGGGAGCGGGAACGTGCCCTCGAGCTCGACCGGGTTCTGGGTCGCGACGACGAAGAACCCGGCCGTGAGCGGGTGCGTCTGCCCGTCGACCGTGACCTGTCGCTCCTCCATGCACTCGAGGAGCGCGCTCTGGGCGCGCGGCGTGGCGCGGTTCACCTCGTCGGCGAGGAGCACGTCGGTGAACACCGGCCCCTCGCGGAACGTGAAGTCGAGCGTGCGCGGGTCGAAGACCGAGACGCCGGTCACGTCGGAGGGCAGCAGGTCCTGCGTGCACTGCACGCGGCGGAACCGGAGGTCGAGCGAGCGCGCGATCGCCCGCGCGAGCACGGTCTTGCCCGTGCCCGGGACGTCCTCGATCAGGAGGTGCCCGCCCGCGTGGAGCGCGAGGAGCGCCAGGCGGACGACCTCGTCCTTGCCCTGGATCACGCGGCGGACGTTCGCCTCGAGCGCGAGCGCCGTCGCCCGCGCCCCGGCGAGCGCCGCGCTCTGCCCCCGGCCTTCGTCCTGGCCCACGCGCGCTCCTCCGGCGATCCCCGGACCGAGGTCGTACCCCCCTTCGAGCGCCGCCGCAACCCGCGTCCACACCCGGCGGAGCTCTTCCCGTTCCCGTTCCCGTTCCCGTTCCCGCCGTCGTGCATTGCCCCCCTCCTTCCTCCCTTGCCCTTGCCCTTGCCCTTGCCCTTGCCCTCCCTCTTCTTCCCCCTCTTCCCTCTTCTCCCTCCCTCTTCTCCCTCCCTCTTCTCCCCCCCCTCTTCTCCCTCGACTTCCCGAGGAATTGTCCCGCCCTTCACGCCCCGTTCGCGCCCTCCGGCCATGCTCTCGCCCGTCGCACCCCCCCGAGCCGGAGGAGGCCCATGACGCTCGCCGTTCCCTCGTCCTCGCCCGCGCCTTCGCCCGTCCGCTCTGCCTCGCCCCCCGTCCGCCTCGGTCCCTCCCGCCGCCCCGGCGCGCCGAGCTGGGCGCGGATCGCGCTCCGGGCGGGCGTCGTGTCCCCGGCGGAGCTCCGTCGCGCCCGCGTCCTCCGCCGGCGCGAGGGCGGCTCGCTCGAGGCGGTCCTCCTCCGCACGGGCGCGCTCCGCCCCGAGCTGGCCCGCCTCGTGCGCGCGGCCTGCCTCGACGCGCGCGCGACGTGCCCGCGCTGCGGCCGCCGCGCGGACGACGCCCCCCTCCACGCCTGCCGCTGCCCCGCGTAGCCCCGCGCGCGTCGCCCGGCCCGCGGTATCGTCCGCGCCGGCCGCGGCCAGCCGCGTCACCCGGGAGGCCAAGCGTGCGCGAGGGACGACCGAGCCGGACCGCCGAGGACGTCTGCGCATGGCGGGCGCTCGAGCGGCTCCTGCCGGCCCCCGAGCGGATCGTGGACGACCCGTTCGCCGCGGCCTTCCTGGGCCCGCGCCGCGCGCCCGTCGTCGCGGCCTGCGCCGCGCTGCCCGAGCGGGTCCGGCGCGCGGCGGTGCGGACCCACGACCGCGCGCTCCAGGGCGTCGTGGGCGCGGTGCTCGCGCGGCACCGCCTGATCGACGAGCGCGTCGTCGCGCGGCCCGACCTCGCGCAGGTCGTGCTCCTCGGCGCCGGCTACGACGCGCGCGGGGTCCGGCTCGAGCCGGCGCTCCGCGGGCGGCGCCTGTTCGAGGTCGACCACCCGGCCACGGCCGCCCGGCGCGCCGAGCTCGCGCCCGCCGCCTTCGGGGACGCGCCGCGGGCCCCGGCGACCTCGGTCACGGTCGACTTCGCGCGCGAGCGCGCGGCGGACCGCCTGCTCGCGGCCGGCCTCGACCCCACGGCCCCCACGCTGTGGGTGTGGGAGGGCGTCAGCATGTACCTCGACGAGCCGGCCGTCGCGGCGACGTTCGACCTCGTGGCCACGCGCTCGCCGCCGGGCAGCCTGCTCGTGTTCGACCTGTTCGGGCCCGAGTCGGCCCCCTGGAGGCGCCTGCTCGTCCGCGAGGTCCCGAGCGCCTGGCTCGGCCTGTGGCACGGCGAGGCGTTCCGCTGGGGCCCCACGATCGACGCGGCGAGCGGCCTCCTGCGCGCGCACGGGCTCGAGCCGATCGAGGCGCTCGACCTCGTCGAGGCCGCGCGCCGCCTGCGCGGGCCCGGCTTCGGCCGCTTCCCGCTCGCGCCGCGCATGGCCCTCCTCGCGGCCGAGGTCCGGCGGTGACGCCGCCGGCCCCCGCCCTCGACCCGCGAGACGCCGGCTGGCCGGGGGCCGAGCTCGTGGGCCCCGGGCTCGACGACCTCGGGGCCGGGCGCGCGACGGTCCCGGCGCTGCTCGTCGCGATCCTGCGCCCGCGGCTCGAGCGGCTGGGCGTCTCGATCCCCGCCTGCCCGGGGCTGCCCCGCGAGCTCGAGCTCGCGCTCTACGCGGCGCTCGGCGCCGACGGGGAGCCCGACCCCTACGGGCGCGACGACGCGCTGCTGCGCCGCGTCGACCGCTACGCGCGCGCGCTCGAGGCCGAGGTCGGTCGGCGCCTCCGTGCGTCCGCCAGCCCGGCCGCGGGCACGCCGGCGGGACCGGCAGCGAGCGCGTCCGTCAGCCCGTCCACGAGCGCGGCGACCACGCCCACCGCGTCCCCCGACGGCGCCGACTGAGCCCTGGCCGTGCCCGACCCGCTCCCGCCGCCGCTCCTGCGCGCCGCCTACGACCTCTCGGCCAGCCGCTACGACGCGCGCTTCGCGGCCGTGCAGGCGCCCAAGCACGAGGCCGCGCTCGCGCGCGCGCGGCCCGGCACCGGCGCGCGCGTGCTCGACCTGGGCGGCGGCACGGGGGCCCTCCTCGCGCGGCTCGGCCCGCACGACCCGCCGCCCGTGCTCCTCGACCTGTCCCTCGGCATGCTCCGCCACGCGCGCGGCGCGCCCCACCGAGTGCAGGGCGACTGGCTGCGGCTCCCGCTCCGCGCGGGCGCGTTCGACCTCGTCTACGCGCTCACGGCGCTCTTGCTCCCGCGCGACCTCCGCCCGCGCGCGTTCGCCGAGCTCGCGCGCGTGCTCGCGCCGGGCGGGCGCGCCGTCGTGACCGTCCTCCGCGCCGACGCCGACCCGGGCCTCGAGCCCGACCTCGCGGGCGCGGGCCTCACCGTGACGGATCGCTTCGCCTGCGGTCAGGACACGGGCTGGGTCGCCACCCGGGCCAGGTGACCGGCGCCGGCCTCCGGACGCGGGGGGCGGGCAGGCGGGTCGCTCAGCCCTCGTCGCGCGGGAGCCCGGCCTCGCGCCAGGCGCGGATCCCGCCGGCCATGGAGTAGACCTTCGCGTAGCCCATGCGCTCGAGGCTCTCGGCCGCGAGCGCGGAGCGGAAGCCGCCGCCGCAGTAGAGGACGACCGGGCGGTCGAGGTCGGGGCACAGGCCCTCGATGTCGCGCTCGAGCACGCCCTTGCCCAGGTGGACCGCGCCGCGCGCGCGGTCGACGTCCCACTCGCGGTCCTCGCGCACGTCGACGAACAGGAAGTCGTCGCCGCGCGCCTGCATGGCGGCGACCTCGTGGACGGTCAGCTCGCGGATCCGCTCGCGGGCGGCCTCGACGAGCGCGAGGAACCGGGCGCTGTGCTGCATGGCCATGGGGGCGTCCTCCGCGGGCCCCGGGCGGGCCTCGCGGGCATGGATTCTCGACGCGCCCGGGCGCGCGGGGAAGCGTGGACCGGCCGGCGGCGGACCGGGCCAG
>JANJTH010000030.1 GCA_024711205.1 Planctomycetota bacterium
CGCCGACGGCGACCGCGAGCGCGGCGCCCAGCCCGAGCGCGACCGCGAGCCCGGGCGCGCGGCGGCCTCGCCCGGCCTGAGCGCGGGCGGCGAGCGCCGCCTCGAGCTCCAGCGCGAAGGCGGCGCCGTCCGCGTAGCGGCGCGCGGGGGCCTTCTCGAGCGCGCGGAGGCAGACCGCCTCGACCGCGGCGGGGACGCCCGGGCGCAGCGCGCGCGGCCGGGGCGGGGCGGCCTCCGTGACGGCGCGCATCTGCGCGACGACGTCCGCCTCCGCGAACGGCAGCCGGCCCGTGAGCGCCTCGTAGAGCAGGACGCCGAGCGCCCACACGTCGGTGGCCGGCGTCGGCTCGGCGCCCGCGGCCTGCTCGGGCGCCATGTGGGTCGGCGTGCCCAGCAGCGCGCCGGTGCGGGTCAGGGCCGAGCTCTGGGCCGGGTCGTGGGCGATCCCGAAGTCGGCCACGACCGGGCTGCCGTCCGGGCGCAGGAGCACGTTCGCGGGCTTCAGGTCGCGATGGACGATCCCGAGCGCGTGCGCGGCGCCGAGCGCGCGCGCGACGTCGACGAGCAGGCGCGCGGCCGTGCGCCAGGTCAGGCGCGGCAGCCGCTCGGCCAGGCTCTCGCCCTCGACGAGCTCCATGGCGACCCAAGCGAGCCCGTCCGACTCGCCCGCGTCGAGGACCCGCACGATCCCCGGGTCGTCGAGCTTGCGGGCCGCCGCCGCCTCGCGCAGGAGCCGCTTGCGCTGGGTGTCGCTGGCCTGGTCGCCCGCGAGGAGCACCTTGAGCGCGACCGGCGCGGCCTCGGGCGCGTCCACGCGCCTCGCGCGGAGGACGGCGCCCATGCCGCCGCGCGCCAGCTCGGCCTCGACGCGCCAGGGGCCGACCGTCGTCCCCGCGAGCGGGGTCCGCTGGAGGGGGCCGCGGCGCAGCGCGCTCGCGAGGGTGGCCCCCGCGCTCGACGCGGCGCCGGGGGCCGCGCTGGTCGGCCCCGCGCGCGCCCCGGTCGATGCCTGGAGCGTCGCGTCGGCGCGCGTCTCGGCGCGGGTCTCGCCCGCCGCGGGCCGGGGCGCGCCCTGGCCGTAGCGGCGGGAGCCCGCGTCCGTGTCCTCGCCGAGCGCGAGCCGGAGCGCCAGCAGTCGGTCGCGCAGCGCGGGCGGCACGCCCAGCCGCTCGAGCCAGGCGGGCGCGACCTCCGGCACGGCGCCCGTCCCCGCGGCGAGGCGCGCCAGGCCCTGCGCGAGCGCCGCGGCCTGGGCCGGGTCGAGCACGCGCCGCTCGACCGCCAGGCGCAGGACGCGGGAGACCCCCTCGGGGAGCGCGGCAGGCGGCGTCACGCCACGAGTCTGTCCGCCCCGGGGACCGCCGTCGAGGGCGGCGCCGGCCGAGGGCGCCGCTCACTGGCTCGCGCGCGCGCGCTCGGCCGCCTGGCGCACCTGCCGCTCGAGCCCGGCGAGGCCCGCGCGCGCGGACGGGGGGCACAGCGCGAGCGCGCGCGCGAGGGACTCCTCCGCCGGGCCGATGCGCCCGAGCCTGGAGAGCACGCTGGCGCGGTTGGCCCAGGACTCCCAGCGGCGCGGCGCGACGCGCAGGTCCGCGTCGAAGTCCCCGAGCGCGCCCTCGAGGTCGCCCAGGGACTGCCGGACCTGCCCCCGGTGGGCGTGGATCCCGTCGAAGGTCGGGTCGAGCTCGAGCGCGCGGGTGAAGTCCTCGAGCGCGCCCGGCAGGTCGCGCTGGGCGCGCCGCAGGCCGCCGCGGCTCGCCCAGCCCCCCGCGAAGGCGGGCTCGAGCTCGATCGCGCGCGTCGCGTCCTCGAGCGCGCCCGGCAGGTCGCCCAGCTTCTGACGGACCGCGCTCCGGTTGGCGAACCCCCTCGCGTACGCGGGGTCGACCTCGATCGCGCGGGAGAACGCCGCGCCCGCGCCCGCGAGGTCGCCCTGCGCGAGGAGCGCGTTCCCGAGGTTGTTGTGCGCCTTGACCGCCGCCGGGGCGAGCTCGAGCGCGCGCCGGTGGGCCGCGATGGCGCCCGCCAGGTCCCCGCGGGCATGGAGGACGAGGCCGTAGTTGCTGTGGAGCTGCGCGTCCGCCGGGTCGAGCTCCAGCGCGCGGCTCGTGTCGGCCAGCGCGCCGTCGAGGTCGCCCACCGTCTGACGGACCAGGCCGCGGTTGCTGAACACCGTCGCGGCCGTCGGGTCGAGCTCGAGCGCGCGCGTGAAGTCGGTGAGCGCCCCCGCCAGGTCGCCCTGGAGCCGCCGGGCGTTCGCGCGGCCGTTGGCCGCGCGGGCCTCGCGAGGGTCGAGCTCGAGCGCGCGCGTGTGGTCCTCGATCGCGCCGGCGAGGTCGCCCAGGGCCTGCCTGACGTGGCCCCTGCTCCCGTAGGTCGCCGCGACGGTCGGGTCGAGCTCGAGCGCGCGCGTGAAGGCCTCGAGCGCGCCCTGCAGGTCGCCGCGCGCCTCGCGGATCAGGCCGAGGTTGTGGTGGGCGAACGCGAGCCGGGGTGAGAGCTCGAGGGCGCGCATGGTGTCCGCGAGCGCGCCGTCGAGGTCGCCGCGGCGCTGCCGGATCGAGCCGCGGTTCGCGTGGGCCGCGGCGTCCTCCGGGGCGAGCGCGAGCGCGCGCTCGTAGTCCGCGAGCGCGCCGTCGAGGTCGCCGCGGGCGAGGCGGGCGTTGCCCCGAACGACCGCGGCGTCGGCGTCGACCGGCTCGGGCTCGGCCCCGTCGCTCGGGGCGCCGGCGGTCGGGGCGGCCGGCGCGTCGTGCCCCGCGGGGAGGGGAGGGGCGGCGACCGCCGCGCCGGGG
>JANJTH010000065.1 GCA_024711205.1 Planctomycetota bacterium
CCCCGGCGCCTCCGGCGCGGGCGCCGCCGGCGCGAGCGCAGGCGACGCCGACCTCGCGCCTGGCGACGCCCCGCCCGACGGCGTCCCGCCCTCGGGCGCGGCCCGCGCGCGGCCCCGGAAGAAGGGCGCAGCGCGGACGAAGAAGGTCGCCCCGGCTCGGGCGCCCGCGCCGCGGCTCGGCGCCGCGCAGGCGCGCGCGCTCGAGGCGCTCGCGGGCGGTCCGCGCTCGCTCGCGGACCTCGCGCAGGACGGCGTCGCCCGCGACGTGCTCCTGCGCCTCGCCGCGCGCGGGCTCGTCCGCCTCGAGGAGCGCCAGAGCGACCACGCCCCGGCCGGCGCCGGCGCCGGCCCGCTCGAGGCGGGCCCCGAGCTCACGGTCGAGCAGACGCTCGTGCTCGCGCCGCTGCTGCGCTCGATCGACGACGGGCTGCACCAGGTGACGCTGCTGTTCGGCGTCACGGGCTCGGGCAAGACCGAGGTCTACCTGCAAGCGA
This sequence comes from Planctomycetota bacterium, assembly GCA_024711205.1. GTDB lineage: Bacteria > Planctomycetota > J058 > J058 > J058 > JANJTH01. Next base: position 495 of record JANJTH010000065.1, read on the forward strand.
TCGCCCGCGCGCTCGAGCGCGGGCGAGGCGCGATCGTGCTCGTGCCCGAGATCGCGCTCACGCCGCAGACGCTCGCCCGCTTCCGGGCCCGGTTCGGCGACCGCGTGGCCGTGCTCCACAGCCAGCTCTCGGGCGTCGACCGGCGCGGCGAGTGGCAGCGGATCGCCCGCGGCGAGGCGCCGGTCGTCGTCGGCCCGCGCTCGGCCGTGTGGGCGCCTGTCCGCGACCTGGGGCTCGTCGTCGTCGACGAGGAGCACGAGGCGACCTACAAGCAGGAGAGCGCGCCGCGCTACAACGCGCGCGACCTGGCCGTCGTGCGCGCCAAGCAGGCCGGCTGCCCGGTCGTGCTCGGCTCGGCCACGCCCGCGCTCGAGACCTGGCACAACGCGACCTCGGGCCGCTACCGGCTCGCGCGCCTGCGCCAGCGCCCGGGCGGGGCCACGCTCCCGCGCGTCGTGATCGTCGACCAGGGCCGCGAGTGGGCCGAGGTGCGCGGCGCGCCGCTCCTCTCGCGCACGCTGCACCGCGAGATGTCGGACGCGCTCGCGCGCGGCGAGCGCGTGCTCCTGTTCCAGAACCGGCGCGGCTTCACGACCTTCCTCTCGTGCACGCACTGCGGCCACGTCCTCAAGTGCCGGCAGTGCGACGTCGCGCTCACGTGGCACCGCGCGCTCGGGGCGGCCGTCTGCCACGCCTGCGACCTGCGCTTCCCCGCGCCCGACGGCCCGTGCCCGGCCTGCCTCGGCCCGCCCCTCAAGCAGAAGGGCTGGGGGACCGAGCGCGTCGAGGAGGTCGTGCGCGCGCTGTTCCCGGGCGTGCCCTGCGCGCGGCTCGACACCGACGTCGTGCGCGCGGGCGACCCGGCCGAGGCCGTGATCGACCGCTTCCGCCGGGGCGACGTCCGCGTGCTCGTCGGCACGCAGATGATCGCCAAGGGGCTCGACATCCCCGAGGTCACGGTCGTGGGCGTGATCTCGGCCGACACGAGCCTCGCGCTCCCCGACTTCCGCTCGACCGAGCGCACGTTCCAGCTCGTGGCGCAGGTCGCCGGCCGCGCCGGCCGCGGCGCGCGCCCCGGCGTGACCGTCGTGCAGACGTTCGCGCCCCAGCACTTCGCGCTCCTCGCGGCGTCACGCCACGCCTTCGAGGAGTTCGCGCGCGAGGAGCTGACCGCGCGCCGCGCGCTCGGCTACCCGCCGTTCACACGCCTGCTCAAGCTGCTCCTGCGCGGCCCCCACGAGGCGCGCGTCCACGACGAGGCCCAGCGCGCAGCGGCCGCCCTCCGCGAGCCGGCGCTCGAGGGCGTCCTCGCCGTGCTCGGCCCGGCGCCCAGCCCCAGGACCTTCGTCGCCGCGAAGTTTCGCTGGCAGGTCCTCGTGAAGGCGACGGCCGCGGGCGTCCGGGCCGCGCTGGCCCGCCTGGCGACGCTGGACGGCCGGAAGGTCGAGTGGATCGTGGACGTCGACCCGCATCACCTGATGTGAGCTCTGCAGGGTCCCCCCCGCGCCAGGCCCGCACGCCCTTCTTCCCTTGCCCTTGCCCTTGCCCTTGCCCTTGCCCTCCTTCTTCCTCTTCCCTCTTCTCCCGTCACGCCCCGCGGAGGGCCTCGCGGTACTCCCGCACGGCGCGGGTCATGGGCCGGACCTCCACGAAGCGGAGGAGCAGGGCCAGGTCGAGCCCGGGCAGCGCCTCGCTCGCGGGGACGGCCTCGTAGGCGTCGCCCCGGAGGACGTGGACCGTGATCGCGCCGCGCCGCCAGAACCACACCTCGCGGACGCGCAGGCCCCGGTAGAGCTCGAGCTTGCTGAGCCCGCCGGAGGTCAGCGCGACCTCGATCGCGAGGTCGGGGCGCCGCGCCGCCTCGTCGCCCTCGTCGCTGGCGGCGTCGTCGCCGAGCACGAAGCACTCGTCGGGCTCGACCCCGCGCTCGAGGACCTTCTCCTCGAGCGTCCACGAGCCGTACGGCGTGACCTCGACGCCCCGCTCGAGGCACCAGGCCTCGACGAGGCAGCCGATCATGGACTTGAGGCGCTCGTGGCGCTGCGAAGGGCGCATGAGCTGGAGCGTCCCCTCGAGGTAGGCGAGCCGGGGCACCGGCCGCTCGCCCCGCAGCTCGAGCATGCGCTGGAAGTCGGCCCAGGTCGCGCCCGTGAGCACGATCAGGTGGTCGCCGTCCGCCTCGCGGGCCGGCGGCGCGGTGCGGTCGTCGGAGGCGAGGGCGGGGGTGGACATGGGATCAGCCTAGCCCGGGCGCGCTGGCCCGGGTAGGCGACGGCCCGGCACCCACCGCCGGGACGCGCGCCGCGCGCCCCGGGCCCGCCGCCTGCGCCCGGCGCGCCCCGGGCCCGACCGGGTAGGCTCTCCCCTGGAGGCCCCCCATGCGCGCCCTCGCCCTCGCTGGCACCTCGCTCTTCGCCGCCCTGCTGCTCGCCGCCGCGCCCGCGCTCGCGCAGCCGGCGGAGGCCGCCCCGGCCGGGTGGGGGCTCTCGCCGGCCCTGCCCGTGCACGGCCCCGCGGGCGCCCCGCGCGACCCGGCGCTCGCGGACGCCCTCTCGCACTACGCCGTCCCGGCCGAGCGGTTCGCGATCCACGAGGGCGCGCCGCTCGTGCGCCCGAAGTACGTCGGCGTGCCGGTGCGGTTCGCCTCGCCGCTCAAGGAGCGCTGGCCCGAGGTCCACGGGACCTACTACCGGGCGCGCGACGCGAAGCCGGGCGACGCGCGCCCCGCGGCCGTCGTGATCCACCACCTCGGCGGCGGGTTCGAGGCCGAGGACTGGCTCGCGCGGCACCTCGCGATCCACGGCGTGTCGGCCTTCTTCATCTCGCTCCCGAACTACGGCGCGCGGCGCGAGCCCGGCACGCGGCAGGGCTTCCTGCGCGAGGACGACCCGCTCGGGAGCCTGCTCGGGTTCCGGCAGGCGGCGCTCGACGTGATCCGCGCGGCCGACTTCCTGCGCACGCGGCCCGAGGTCGACCCCGAGCGAGTGGGCCTCGTCGGCGTGAGCCTGGGCGCGATCGTGGGCGCGATCGCGCGCGGCGTCGACCCGCGGCTCGGCCGGACGGTGCTCGTGATCGGCGGCGGCGACCTGCCGCGCGTGCTCGCCGAGTCGCCCGAGGCGCGGGCCCTCCGCGCGCGCGCCCCGAAGCTCGACCCGGAGCTCGTGCGCGAGGCCGTCCGGCACGTCGACCCGCTCACGTTCGCGGGGCGCGTCGCGCGCGAGGACGTGCTCATGCTGAACGCCGCCCGCGACGAGATCATCCCGCGCGCCTGCACGGACGCGCTGTGGGAGGCCTACGGCCGGCCGGAGCTCCGCTGGTTCGACTGCGGACACTACGGCGTGGTGCTCCACCTGCCGACGCTCATGAACGCGACGCTCGACCACCTGCGCGGGGCGCCCGCGCGGGACCCGAGCACGCGCGACGGCCGCGCCGGCCCCCGGGCGACGGGCGCCCGGTAACGCCGCCCGCCTCGGCGCACCGGCTCGCTGGCGCCCCTGCGCGCCCCCCCTCCGCGCCTCCCGCGGCCCCGACCGGGTGACCGGCGTGAACCGCCGCGCCCGTCGCGGGTAGTCGTTCCGGAGCGCGGGCCCCGCCCGCGCCGGAGGCGTCATGCGCGCGAGGACGCGGCGCCGCGAGCGCGCACCGGGCGACCCCGCGGGCCGCGCTCGCGGTCGGCTGGGCCTCGGCCGCGTCGACGCGCTGGCCGCGCTCGCGCTCCTCGGGGTCACGGGCGCGGTCGCCGCGCCCGCGCTCCGCGCCTGCCACGCCAAGCGCGACGTCGAGCGCTGCGCGGTCCAGCTCCGCGGCCTGGCGCTCGCCGCGCTCGCCTACGGCGACGACCACCGGTTCCTGCCCCACGTGGGCCGGATCACCGCGGAGGACGGCGACGCGACGACCGGCGACGCCCCGCGCGCGCTGCGGCTGCTCGTGCACCACGGCTACGTCGAGGCCGGGGCCGCGTTCGTCTGCCCAGGCAGCGACGACGCGCCCGCGGTCCGCCCGGGCCCACCGGCCGGCCCGCACCGAGCCCCTGGCGTCGCGGACGTCCCCGCCGGGGACCCGGCGAGCGACGCCGGGCCGAGCGCCCCGGCCCCGCTCGGCGACCGCGCGTGGTTCTGGGGCGGGGCGACGCGCCCCGAGGCGGTCCGCGACCGGGGCCCGCTCACGGACGGCCTCGCGGATCCGGCGCTCGTCGACACGACGGAGCTGTCCTACGCCTGGACGCGCCGCGGCCACAACACGAACTGCCGCTGCGACCCCGTCGTGCTCGCCGACCGCGCCGTCCGGCCGCCCGCGGGCGCCCGGCCCGGCGCCGACCCCGGCGCCGATCCGGGCCCGGTCCGACCCGGCGAGCGGGGCAACCACGACGGGCAGGTCCTCGTCGCGACGCGCGACGGGCAGGTCGCGCGCTGGCGGCTCGCGGGTGCTGCGAGCGGCGGCGCCGGCGCGGGCACGTCGGACGAAGTGGCGGCCGGCGGCGACGCCACCTACGACGCGCCGCGCGGCCCCTACGGCGCCCAGCACGTCCCGGTCCTGGGCGCAGGCGACGGGTCCTGGCGGAGCGAACCGCTGTCCCCGCCTGCGCCCGTGCAGGCGGAGGCGCTCGGCGCGGCGGCGCTCGGCGCGCTCGCGCTCGCCTGGCTCGGCGCGCGCGCGCGTGGCGAGCGCCGCGCGAAGCCGAAGCCCCCGGGTTCGAGATTCATGGGGCGATGTCGCGCGCGGGCTCTATGTCCCGGCGGAACGCGTTTTTCTCAAGGCTACATCCGCCGCGCGCCGCTCGGGAATCGCGCTTGTGCCGGCGGCGGCACGGCGCATCCTGCGGCGTGTCGCGATGAAC
>JANJTH010000082.1 GCA_024711205.1 Planctomycetota bacterium
ACGGGCGCCGCGCCGCGGACGACGCCGCGTGGCGCGCGGCCTTCCGCGCGCGCGGCGGCGCCGTCGCGTGGGCCTACGTCGCGAGCGCGCGCTCGGGCGCGCTCGCGCTCCTCCCCGGCATGGAGACGAGCTGGGACGCGCGCTACGACCCACGGGCCCGCCCGTGGTACCGCGCGACCGTCGAGGGCTGGCGCCGCGGCGGCCGGCGCGTGGCCTGGTCGGCGCCTTACGTCGACGGGCTGCTCGGGCGCGTCGTGCTCGCCTGCGGGGCCCCGTGCCTGGGAGCGGACGACGAGGTCCTCGGCGTCGCCGCGGTCGACCTCCTCGCCCACGAGCTCGTCGTGGCCTGCCTCGGCCCCGAGGGGATCGCCGGGTTCCGCCGGGCCGCGCTCCTCGACCCCGCGGGCCGCGAGGTCCTCGCCTCCGACCGCGACCTCGCGCGCGCCGCGCGGGCGGCCGACGCCCCCGCCCTCGAGCCGGGCGAGCTCCCCCTCGCGCCCTGCCCCTACCCCGGCGTCGTCCGCGAGGTCGCGGCCGGCCGCTCGGGCCACGTCCTCGCGGTCGCGCCGGGCGGCGGCGAGGTCCTCGTCGTGTGGGCGCGCCTCGACCCGCTCGCCTGGACCCTGGCGGTCGAGCTCGACGCGCGGGCCCTCGTCGGGGAGCGGTAGGATCGCGGGCGGAGGGCGCGTGACCGTCGAGCACCTCGCGGCGATGCCCGAGCACGTGCGCGCCCTGCGCGCGCCCTGGCCGACCCTGGTCGGCAAGGTCCCGGACCTGAACTGGGAGCTCGAGCAGGAGCTCCGGTTCGGGCAGCGGGTCACGAAGACCGAGCAGGGCTACGTGCTCGGCGGGACGATCAAGGGCGGGAGCTCGTCCATGTGGATCCCCGCGACGCGCGCCCAGTACGACGCCTTCAAGCGCTGGCAGGCCAAGGAGGGGCTCCGCGACGGGCGCGACGACGCGGCCCTCGAGCGGCTGACCGCGCTCCTCGCCCCGCACGGGATCGCGCTCGCGACGCGCCGCCAGGCCCCCTCGCCCGGGCGCCGCCACGGCGACGACGAGGCGCCCTACGCCGGCTACGGCCCGGTCTACGCGGAGGTCGACGCGATCCTCCGCGCGCTGCCGCCCGCCCACCTCGCGCGGCCCGCGCTGCGCCGGATCACGCTCGGCGGCTGGGGCCCCGACGCGGCCAAGGCGAGCGCCTACGTCGACGACGGCGTCCACATGTACGACTTCGCCGTGCGCGGGGCGCGGCGCACCTTCGTGGGGCTGTTCCTGCACGAGCTCGGGCACGCGCACGAGCGGTCGCTCACCGAGGGGCAGCGGGCCGCGCTCGAGGACGCCTGGCGGCGGCTCGCCGAGGCCGACGCCTTCGTCGGCGTCGAGTACATGCTCGACGCGAACACCCGCCGGCTCTACCAGCGGTTCGTGTTCGCCGAGTTCGTGGCCGAGACCTACATGGTCTACGCGGCCTGCGGCGCGGCGCTCCGCGACACGATCGAGGGCGCCCCGGCGCCCGTGCGGGACGCCTGGCGGTCCGCCTACGAGGCGCTCCGCGAGGGCTTCGAGGGGGTCGAGTACGCGTGAGCGCCGCGCGCAGCGCGCGGCGCGCGCGACCGTCGACCGACGAGAGGGGGGCACCGTGAGCGAGCGACCCTGGGACCTGTCGGAGGAGCGCCGCGAGGGCGCCCTGATCGTGCGCGCGCGCGGGCGCTTCGACGCGGCCGCGGGCGACGCCGTGGACGCGCTGTGCGGCGAGGGCGCGTGCGTCCTGAGCCTCGCCGCGGTCGACTACCTCTCGTCCTCGGGCGTGGCCGCGCTCGTCAAGCTCGTCGCGACCCGCGGCGTCCGGCTCGCGAGCCCCGCCCCCTGCGTGCGCGACGTGCTCGGGCTGGCGGGGATCGAGCGGATCATCACGATCCACCCCGACGAGGCCCAGGCGCTCGCGGACGCCGGGGCCTAGCCCGTCTTGACCCCCTCCGACGGCCCCGCGCCGGCGGCCCCCGGGGCCCCCCCCGGCGCAGGCCGCTGGCCGCTCCGCTACCGCGACCACCGGCGCGACCCCGCCGCGTGGGCCCGCCGGCTCGGGGTCTCGCGCGAGGCGGTCGACCTCTACCTCGACGCCGACGTGATCGACCTGCACACGTGCAGCTTCATCTGGGCGCGCTTCGGCTACGACCTCTCGCGCCGGCACCGCCCGCACCTGCGCGGGACGCCGTTCTTCAACCAGGTGGACTTCCCGCGCGCCCGCGAGGCGGCGCTCACGGGGATCGTGTGGGACATCACGACGAACCCGCTGCGCGGCCCCGAGGGCCGGCGCCGGGCCTTCCTGCGCAACCTGGCCCGCCTGCGCCGCCTGCTCGCGCGGCACCCCGACGAGCTCCGCCTCGTGCGGACGCCCGCCGAGTACCGGGCCGCGAAGGCCGCGGGCCTGCTCGCGAGCTGGATCGGGGTCCAGGGCGGCAACGCCGTCCCGCTCGACCTGCTCGACCGCGCGCCCGGGCGCGCGCTCAGCCGGATCACGCTCGTGCACTTCACGCGCTCGGAGCTCGGCGCGTCGGCGACCGACCCGCGCCACCGGGACGTCGGGCTCACCCGCCACGGGCGCGAGTACGTGGCCCGCATGGTCGCCGCGCGGATCCTCGTCGACCTGAGCCACATCAACCGCCGCGGCTTCCACGACGCGCTCGACGCCATGCCGCGCGGCGTCCCGGCCGCGGTCACGCACACGGGCATGCGCTCGCTCCGCGACGTGTCCCGGAACATCGACGACGAGCAAGCGCGCGCGATCGCCGCCACCGGCGGCACGATCGGCGTCGTCTACCAGCCCGGCTTCCTCCGCCCGGCCCTCTACGACTACGGGATCTCGGACATCGTCGACCACATGCAGCGCGTGATCGACGTCGCGGGCGAGGACCACGTCTCGCTCGGCTCGGACTACGACGGCGCCGTGATCCTGCCCCGCGACCTGGCCGACGTGACCGAGCAGCCCAGGCTCGTCGAGGCCATGCTCCGCCGCGGCTGGTCCCACGCCCGCATCCGCAAGCTCCTCGGCCTCAACTACCTCCGCGTCCTCGCCGAGGTTCACGGTGAATCCCTGCGGGATTCACCGTGAACCTCGATGGCGCGGGGCGGGGGCCGCCCTGCGGGAGGCCCCCGCCCCGCGTTCCGGAGGGAGCCCCCGATGGGGCGGAGCCACGAGGAGATCGAGGGGAGGGCCCTGCGGGCCCTCCCCTCGATCTCCTACCGGAAGACGACCTCGAGGGTCACGACCCGGTCGCCGCGGAGGACGGCGACGCGGACGCGGTCGCCCGAGCGGGCCTCGATCCGCTCGCGGATGTTCGTCACGTCGCGCACGACCCAGTCGTCGATCGCGATCACACGGTCGGCGCGGCCGATCCCGGCGCGCTGCGCCGGCGAGCCCGGGAGGACTCGGCGGACCGGGACGCCGACGTGGCACGGCGCGCGGTGGGGCGTCGGGTGCTCGAGGTCGGCGACGACGCCCAGGAACGAGAGCGCCACGAAGTCGATCGGGCCGTCCTGCCGCCCGGGGCGGTCGATCACGGCCACGCGGTCCCCCCGCGTCGCGTCCCCCGAGAGGAGCAGGCCCCCGGCCGTCTTGTGGTTCAGGAGCTCGACCTGCAGGCGGCCCCGCTCGGCGCCCTCGGCGTCGAGCACGACGACCTCCATGCCGAGCTCGACGCCCTGGTCGCGCCCGATGTCGAGGAGCACGACGTGCTCGCGGACCTCGGCGACCTTCCCGCGCGGGAGGAGCGGCTCGGGCGCGGGCGGCTGGGTCGGCGGCTTGCTCGAGCTCGGGCGCTGGAAGCCCGCGCCCTTCACGATCACCTGGTCGCCCACGCGCAGGGGCGAGGCCCCGGTCACGATCGTCCCGACCGTCGCCACGGACACGTCGGAGAAGGCCGTGTCGATCGACCCGTAGCCGATCGACTTCCCGTCGCGGCGGAGCTCGACGGTCTGCCCGGGCGCGACGCCGTGCTGCGTGCCCAGGTCGACGAGCACGGACACGCCGTACTCCTCGGACGGGCGCACGTCCGTGATCTTCCCCTGGAGCTGGCCCTGCGGGGCCGTCGCCGGGGGAGGGTCCTGCGCGCGGGCGGGGTGGGCGAGGCCCCCCGCGAGGACCGCCAGGGTCAGCCCGCCCAGCCGCACGATCCGCCTGCCGCTCACGCCGCTCCTCCGTGGGCCTCGGCCCCGCTCGGCCCCGCCGCCAGCTCGCGGGCGGCCTCGCTGGCCGCCTCGCGCACGTCGTCGTCCTCGTCGTCCTGCGCGAGCCCGAGCAGCGCGGGCGCCGCGTCGCCCGCCCCGACCGCCCCGAGCGCGCGGGCGGCGGCGGCCCGGACCACCGCGTGCCCCGAGCGCAGCGCCGCGCGGAGCGCGGGGACC
>JANJTH010000088.1 GCA_024711205.1 Planctomycetota bacterium
GCCGGCTCGACCGCGCGCTCGGCCGCCTGGGCGGCCTCGTGGCCCGCCGGCGCGGCGCGGCCCTCGCGGCCGCGCTCGCGCTGGGCGCGATCGGGGCGGCGGGGCTGCCGCGGCTCGAGGTCGACAACTCGAACGAGGGGACGTTCGCCCCGGGCGACCCGGTGATCGACGACTACCGGGCCTTCAAGCGCACGTTCGGCAACGACGAGCTCGCCGTGGTCGCGCTCGAGCCGCCGGGCGGCGACGTGTTCGACCCCGCGGTCCTCGCGCGCGTGGGCGCGCTCGAGGCGGGGATCGCGGCGCTCCCCCACGTGCGGCGCGTGACCTCGCTGCGGAGCGTCCGCTACGTCGAGGCCTCGGGCGAGCGGATCGAGGTCCGGGCGTTCCTGCCCGCGCCCGAGGCCGGGCCCGAGGCGCGCCGCGTCGCGCTCGCGCACCCGCGCTACCGCGGCACGTTCGTCGACGACCGGGGCGCGGTCACGGCGCTCGTGATCGACACGGACGTGCCCGACGACGACGAGCGCGGGAAGGGGCTCCTCGCGGGGCGCCTGCGCGCCTTGCTCGCCGCGCCCGAGGTCGCGGCGCTCCGCCCGCGCCTCGCGGGCGCGCCGATCTTCGAGGCCGACTTCGACGCGCGGACCGCGCAGGAGGGCGGGGCGCTGTTCGCGCTCTCGTGCGCGGTCGCGGCCCTGTTCCTCGGCCTCGCGCTCCGGCGCGCGCGCGCCGCCGCGGTCCCGCTCGCGGTCGTCGTCCTGGCGACGCTCGGGACGCTCGGTGCCATGGGCCTCGCGGGCCAGCCGATCAGCATGTACAGCGTGATCCTCCCGGCGCTCCTCGTGACCGTCGGCGTCGCCGACTCGGTGCACCTCGTCGACGGCGTGCTCGCGCGCGGCGACGCGTCGCGCGCCTACGCGGAGCACGGGCGGGCCTGCCTGTTCACGGCGCTCACGACCGCGGCCGGGTTCGCCGCGTTCGCGCTCTCGCCCGTGCGGCCCGTGCAGACGCTCGGCGTGTTCGCGGCCCTGGGCGTGCTCCTCTGCCTCGCGCTCGCGCTGCTCCTGGCGCCCTGGGCCGCGCCGGCCGGGGCGCCGCCCCCGGCCGAAGGACCGGCCGACGACCCGGGCCGGGACCACGACCCGGCGCCGGCGGGGGCGTACGCGCGCGCGGTCGCGGGCGTCGCGCGCTGGGCCGTGCGCCGCGCGGGGCTCGTGCTCGCGGGCGCCGCGCTCGTGACGGCGCTCGGGGCCGCGGGGATCGCGCGGCTCCGCGTCGACACGACCTGGCTCGACGCGTTCCGCCCGACCTCGACGCTCCGGCAGGACTTCGCGTTCGTCGACGACCGGCTCGACGGCGCGTTCACGCTCGAGCTCGTCGTCGACGGCGGGGCCGCGGGCGCGCTCGAGGGCCCGGCGCTCCTCGCCCGGGTCGCGCGCCTCGAGGACCGGCTGCGCGCGGACCCCTCGGGCCTCGTCGGCTCGGTCTACGGGCCGCCGGACCTCGTGGGCGAGGTCCACGCGGCCTTCGCGGCCGCGGGCGGGCCCGCGGCCGTCACGACGCGGGTCCTGCCCGACACGGCCGACGCCGTGGCGCAGGAGCTCCTGCTCGTCGGGTCGGACGACGTGGACGCCGTGCTCGACCCGGCGCGGCGGCTCGGGCGCGTCCACGTGCGCGTGCGCGCGGCGCCGTCGTCGGACTACGTGGCGCTCCTCGCGCGCGCCCACGCGGCGGCCGCGGACGAGGGCCTCGTCGTGCGCTCGACGGGGGTCATGAAGCTGTTCTCCGTGCTCGCGCTCCACCTGACCGACAGCGCCGTCGAGGCGTTCGCGCTCGGCGCCGCGGTGATCGCGCTGCTGCTCGCGCTCGTGCTCCGCTCGCTCCGGCTCGGCCTGCTCGCGCTCGCGCCGAACCTCGTCCCGATCGCGCTCACGCTGGGCGCCATGGGCGCGCTCGGCGTCGCGCTCGACATCGTGAACGTGCTCGTCGCCTGCATCGCCCTCGGCGTGAGCGACGACGACACGGTGCACTTCTTCGTCGCGTTCGAGCGGGGCGTCGCCCGAGGCCTCCTCCCGCCCGAGGCCGCCGCGCGCGCCGCGGCCGAGCTGGCCCGGCCCGTGGGCGTCATGTCGGGCGCGCTCGCGGCCGGGTTCCTCGTGTTCTGCGCGAGCAGCACGGCGCACCTGCCCCGGTTCGGCCTGATCGCCGCGTTCGCCGTCGGCGCCGCGTGGGCGTGCGAGGTCGTCGTGACCCCCGCGCTCCTCGGCCGCTGGGGCCCGCGGCCGGGGGGCGCGCCGGGAGCCTGAGCCCGGGGGCGAGGCCTGCAGGGAGTGCGGCCCACGCCGCCGATCGATCCGGGCCCGTGGGGGACGAAGCCACCAGGGGGGCGCTTCGCGGCGGTGCCTCGCGGGCCCCGGTGCCTCCCGACCGGGGCCCGCGAGGCGGCTCGGGACGAGCAGGCTGATGGCCAGGCGTCGGTCCGGGTCGCCGCACGCCGTGTTGCGAGCCCGCGGCGTGGGCCGCCGGCGCAAGCCATTCGCGAGGCAGGCCAGGCGCGGCGCGCCTCGGCCCGCCGGTCCGGGCGGTCGCCCCGGCCTGTCGGCCCTCCGTGCTACCCTCCGTCGAACCGAACGAAAGGCGATCTTTCGTCGGCCGCCTCGGGAGGCTTGCGCCATGTCCGACCCCGTCGAGCCGCCCCAGGACCCACCGCCTCAGGACGACGGTCGGTCGGCCGCCGCGCCCGGCGGCGGGGCCGCTGAGCCAGGCTCCGCCCCCACTCCGGCCCCGGACCGGGACTCGCCCGGGAAGGAGGCGCTCGACCGCTGGCTCGAGCCGTTCGCGGCGCTCCTGTTCCCCCGGCTCCACGCGCTCGTGGACTGGAGCCGCGGCTGGGAGGCGCTCGACGCGGAGCTCCAGGCCGTGGTCCGCGACGCCGAGCTGGGGGGACCGGGGGGGCCTTGGGGCGTCGCAGGCCGTGTCCCTCGCGCGGTCCTGTGCGTCGGCCTTGGGCTTGGACGGTGCTGCGCGAGGGACATGGCAACGCGCACCCCCAAGGCTCCCCCGGAGCGTCAGGCGGCTCGCGGATCGGCTCTACCGCGTGTGGCGCCGTGACGGCGCCGAGGTCGTGCTCCACGTCCACGTCGAGGTCCAGGGCGCCCGCGAGGCCGGCTTCGAGGAGCGCCTCTTCGTCTACTTCAGCCGCCTGCGCGACCGCTACGGCGGCTCCGTGATCACCCTGGCCGTGCTCGCCGACGACGACCCGGGCTGGCGGCCGGGGGCGTTCGAAGAGGAGATCGCCGATCACTACCTCTGCCATCGGCGACCCACCGTGAAGCTGCTCGACTTCGCGGAGCCCGCCCGCCGGGCCGAGCTCGAGGCGAGCACGAGCCCCGCCGCGCTCGTCGTGCTCGCCCACCTCGACGCGCTCGCGACGCGCGGGGCGCCCGAGGCCCGCGCCCAGGCCAAGCAGCGTTTGACCCGGCACCTCTACCGGCGAGGTTTCGACCGGGCGGCTATCCTGGAGCTGTATCGGGTGCTCGACTGGCTCCTGGAGCTGCCGGCCGACCTCGAGCGCGCCCAGCAGGCCCTGGTCCTGGAGATCGAGGAGGAGCACACCATGCCCCGTGTGATCAGCGCCGTCCGGATCGCCGCCGAGGACGCGAAGAAGGAGGGCCTCGAGCAGGGCCGCGAGGAGGGCCGTGAGGAGGGCCGCGAGGAGGGCCTCGCGCGGGCCGTGCTCGTGGTCCTCGAGGCCCGCTTCGGGCAGGCGCCTCCCGACCCGCTCGTCGCCCGCCTCCGGGCCGGGGCGACGAAGCCGGCCGACCTCGAGGCCGCTGCCCGCGAGGCCGCCGTGACGCCGTCGCTCGAGGCCTTCGCGGCCTGGCTCGAGGCCCGACGGGGCTGACGGGTCGGCACCCGCGGCACGCGGCGACGAGGGGCGGTCGGGGCGCCCAGGCTGAACGGGGCTCTTGCTTGCGATCAAATGACTTGCGCCAAAAGTCGACGGTCCGTCGGAAAATGACGGACCGTGCTGTATGCTCCCGGGCATGGCGACCACCCCCCGGAAGCAGCGCGAGGTCGAGCGGCGACACGCGCTGATCCTCGACCACGCCCGGCGCATGCTCCTCGAGCGCGGCTACCTGGGCCTGACCATGGACCGGCTCGCGGCCGCGACCGAGTACAGCAAGGGCACGCTCTACGAGCACTTCTCCTGCAAGGAGGAGGTCGTGATCGCGCTCGTGATCGAGACGGCCGGCGTGCGGGCCGGGCTGTTCGAGCGCGCCGCGCGGCTCGAGGGGCGCCCGCGCGAGCGCATGGTCGCGATCGGCGAGGCGATCGAGGTGTTCGTGCACCTGCACCCCGACCACTTCAAGAGCGAGCAGGTGATCCGGGCCACGTCGGTCCGCGACAAGACCTCGCCGGCCCGGCAGGAGGAGCTCGCGCGCTGCGAGCTGCGCTGCATGACGGCCGCGACGGGGATCGTGCGCGACGCCGTCGCCGCGGGCGACCTGACGCTCCCCGCCGACATGACGCCCGAGGAGCTGACGTTCGGGCTGTGGGCCACCTCGTGCGGCGTGTTCTCGATCGTGGCCGGCGGGTTCGACCTCGCGGCGCTCGGGGTCCCCGACCCGATCGCGACCTACCACCGGACGGTCGACCGCCTGCTCGACGGGCTCGGCTGGCAGCCGCTCGCGAGCGCGTGGGACTACGACGCGGTGCAGGCCCGCGTCCGGGCGGAGGTCTTCCCCGAGGAGTGGGCGCGGCTCGCGGGCGGCCCCGCGCTCCCCGTCGCCCTCGCGACGGCCCCCGCCGCGGGGCCCCGGCCCGCCCGCGCCGGGAGGGGCGCGTGAGCGCGGCGACGGCGCTCC
>JANJTH010000116.1 GCA_024711205.1 Planctomycetota bacterium
CGCAGCGAAGGCCGGAGGCATGGTCGCCGCTGGCAAGGCGCGAGGAGGCCACCCATGCGGCGCATAATGGCCGACGAGCAACGCAGCCAGCGGCGACGAGGGCCCGGACTTGGCGCGTGGACTTCTGGCGAGGGACACTAGCCCCGCTGCGCGCGCAGCCGCCCCGAGCGCGGGGGCTGCGCCGGCGCGGCCCCCGTCTGCCGGCAGCGCGGGCAGCGGCCGAAGATCTGGTGCGTGTGCGAGACGACCTCGAACCCGTGCTCGCGGGCGACCTGCTCCTGCCGGCGCTCGACCTGCTCGTCGTGGAACTCGACGATCCGGTGGCAGGCCACGCAGATCAGGTGGTCGTGGTGCGTGCGGTTCGCCGCCCGCTCGTAGACCTTGTGGCCGCGCTCGAAGTCGTGCTCCTCGAGCAGCCCCGCCTCGACGAGCAGGGCGAGCGTCCGGTAGACGGTGGCCTTGCTGATCCCGCGCGGGTCGTCGCGCAGGCTGTCGAACAGCTCCTCGGCGGAGAAGTGCTTGCGGACGGTGAGCACGCGCTCGAGGATCCCCTCGCGCTGGCTCGTGAGCTTGAGCCCCTTCGTCCGCAGGTAGCGCTGGAATTCGTCGGCCTCGGCGCCCACCCGCGCGACCTCCCCGGCCCAGAGGGTACGCGATCGGGCGGACGGGACAACCGCCGGCCGGGCGGCGACGGGCTCCGGGGCGACGGCCTACCTCCCCGCGGCCGCCGGCTTGCGCGCCGTGAACTTGCCCGGCGGCTCGCTGCGCTTCTCGGCCAGGTCCTTGAGGAACGCCTCGAGCTCGGCCTCGGCGGCCGTCAGGAAGCCCACGCAGTTGAGGTGGAACCCCCGGTAGTTCCAGCCCTTCAGGTTGTTCGCGATGAACGTCCGCTCGTTCTTCGAGCCGAGCTGCACGTTGGCGGCGGGCGGCGTGTCGGTCAGGCCCGCCTGCCCCTTCACGGGGTTCGGGTTGCCGTCGCTGAGCAGGTAGACGTGCGTCTCGACGCCCTCGCCCGAGAGCAGGCGCGTGCTGCGGAACGCCGTCATGAGCGCCGGGCGCGTGTAGGTCCCCCCGTCCGCGACGAGGCCGTTGACCCAGTCGATCGCCTGCTTGCGCGTCGCGTCCGTCACGTCCTGGCAGATCGGGCGGGCCTGGAGCCCGAGCGGGTCGTCCTCCTTCTGGGGCGGGTCGGACCAGAGGACCTGGACCTTCGTGCTGAACGAGATCAGCGTGATCCGACACTCGGTCGTCACGTCGCGCAGCACGTCGACGAGCTCGGACGTGGCCATGGCGAGGCGGGTCCGCCCGGTCGACATGGCCTGCTTCATGCTGCCCGAGACGTCGATCACGAAGATCAGGTTCGCGCGGTCCGGGACCGGGATCCGGAAGAACTCGGGCTTCGGGCAGTCGAGGTCGCGGAACTTGGCCCGCTTGCGGTCGCAGGCGGCCTCGAGCCAGGGCGGCGGGAGCCCGTCGGCGGCCGGCGCCTCGTCGGTCCTGGGCGGCTCCTCGCCCGGCTTGAAGAACAGGAACTCGGTCCGCCGGTTCGCGGCCGACTTCTTCTCGTCGCCGAGGTCCTCGATCGGGCAGCGCTCGCCGCACCCGATCGTCGGGCGGTCGGGGTCGACCGGGACGAGCTTCTTCACGTAGTCCGGGAAGAACTTCATGGGGTCGACGTCGAGGCGGTCGATCAGGCGCAGCCGGAACAGCATGGCCACGCACCACCAGAAGGTCTCGTCGGCGGCGTCGGCGAGCTGCGCCTCCTCGAACGTGACCTTGTCGTAGATCGCGTCGACCTGCTCCTTGAGCCGCCGCTTGGCCTTGGGCGCGCCGGGCTTCACGTCGGGCCAGTTGAAGACCGCGGCGGCCCAGGCGAGCGTCTGCTCGACGTCCTTGTCGAGGCTGACCTTGCTCGCGCCGAGCCGGGTCTGGCGCTCGGTGACCCACTGCGCCCACGTCTTCACGTTGCCCGAGACGAGCCGGCCGATCGACTCGCTCCGCTCGTCGGAGAGCGTCTGGTTGCTCTCCTTCGTCCCCACCGTGTCGGTGTGGCTCGCGATCAGGACCTTCACGCCGGCGTTCGCGGGGTCGGCGACGAACCGGTAGACGGCCTCGAACACGATCAGGCAGTCGGGGTGGGGGACCACGCTGTTCGTGTGGAAGCGGATCCGCTCGCACTTGAGCCGGTACGACTTGATCGGCGCCGGGTCGTCCAGCACGTCCTCGAGCTCGTCGAACGCCATGGGCGCCTCCTGGGGGGCTCGTCCGCGCGCCGGGGCCGGCGCGCGGCGGGGGTCAGCGGGCGGGGGTCGTCTGGCGCGGGCCGACCGCGACGTGGGTGAACTTGCCGCCGTTCTGCTCGGCGAGCGCGCGCATGAAGTCGACGAGCGGGCCCTTCTCGGTCGCCGACTTGAACAGGCCGACCGTGTCGACGCGCCACGCGCCGCCGCTCCAGCCCTGCACGGCGTCCAGGATCCGCTTGCGCTCGTCCGCGGCCGACTGCGGCGACACGGAGTTGGTCTTGCCCTCGAGCGCCGCCTTCGGCGTGGGCTCGCCGTCCGAGAGGAGCTTGATCGTGCGCGGCTTCCCCGCGTCGACGCCGACGGCCTGGAAGGCCCGCTCGAGCCCGCCGTAGGTGTTCGTGAGCTTGAGCGGCCCGAGCGCGTTGACCCAGCGCGAGGCCGCGGCCCGGCTCTCGTCGTTCGCGGGCTTCACCTGCGGCTTCGCCTGCGCGTCGGGCCACAGGACCGTCACGTCCGACGAGTACGAGACGATCCCGAACGGCGTCCCGTCGGGCAGGTCGTCGAGCGCGAGGTTCAGGTTCCGGCGCGCGACGCCGATCCGGTCGCCGTTCTCCTTGTGGGGCGCCATGGAGCCCGAGACGTCGATCACGAACACGACCGTCCCCTCGGGGATCTCCTCGCCGAAGAACAGCGGCGGCGGGCACTCGACCGGCTCGAACTTGTAGCGCTTGGGCAGGTACACGGCCTTCAGGTACGCCGCCGGGTCGGGGTCCGACTCGAAGCCGAGCTTCGTCGGCTCTTGCCCGCCCGGGAAGAACAGGAACTCGGTCCGGCGGTTGTCGTCGTTCGCCTGCCCGTCGGCCGTCTGCACGAGCGGCGCCTTCTCCCCGCACCCGATCGAGCGCTGCTCGGGGTCGACCCACACGAGCTGGTCGACGAGCGGCTTGAGGTCCGCGGGCTTGTCGAGCCGCAGGTGCTCGACGAGCGTCCAGGCGTAGAGGTTGAACACGCGGGCCCAGAACGCGCCGTCGACGTCGCCCACCTCGGCCTTCTCGACGTAGGTGGTCGAGAAGCGCTTGCTGAACGCGACCTTGAACGCGCTGATCGCGTCCGTGAGCTTCTGGTCCTTCGGGTCGTTCGTGACCTTGCCCGGGTCGCAGGGGAAGTTCCAGACCTTGTGCGCCCAGGCGAGGAGCTGCCGCACGTCCTGGTGGAGCCTGGTGTTGTCGCGCCCGTTCGCCTCGATCCAAGGGTTGCGCTCGCCCGTCGTCATGAGGAGCACGTTCTTCGCGCGCGCCTCGGAGAGGTCCTGGTTGCTCGCCTCCGAGCCCTGGCGGTCGGTGTGGCTCGCGATCAGGAGCTTGAGCCCGGGGTTGTCGCGCGCGAACTGGAACGCCGCGGCGATCACGCGCAGGCCCGTCGGCATGAGGATCGCGCTGTCGGTGTTGAAGCGCACGCGCTCGCAGTTGAGCCGCTTGACCGACTTGGTCAGGCGGAGCGTGATCCGCGTCGGGCGCGAGGGGTCGACCTCGAGCTTGGTCCCCGTCTCGGTGACCTCGTTCGTCGGCTCGTTGGACATGGTGACGTCCTCCTCGAGGCGGGCTGCAGGGGCGCGGGCCCGCGCGGGGCCCGCGCGGGCTCAGATCGGGACGAACTGCCCGCCGTTGTTCTGGGCGAGGCGGGCCATGAACCGGAACCCGCCCGTGCCGAAGGCGAACCCGTAGGTGTCGATCCGCCAGCCGAGGCGGCTGCCCTGGGGCATGCCCTGCGGCTTGACCCTGCCCTTGCGCCAGTCCGTGATCTCGTCGGTGAGCGTGACCACGTCGGCCGGCGTCTTGACCTGGTTCGGCTGCCCGTCGGACACGAGCACGATCGTGAGCTTCGCCGGGACCTTGTTCGCCTCGTCGACCGCGCAGAACGCGAGCTCGAGCGCGTCCCGGGTGGGCGTCCCGCCCTTGGGCGAGAACCCGTCGATCCACGCCTTGAGCGCGGCGACGTTGGCGGCGGTCGCCTGCACGAGCGGCAGCCCCCGCCCGCCCGTGACGGACTTCGTGGGCTGCCAGGGGACGACCTGCCACTTGAACTTCTCGGGGTCGGCGCCGAACGCGACCGCGGCCATGCGGCGGACGCTCCCGCCGGCGTGGGCCTGCCCGAGCTGGTCGATCAGGGCCAGCGCGGCGGGGCGCAGGCGGACCCAGCGGGTGCGCCCCTGCGAGTCGTTGTCGGTCGCCCCCATGGAGCCCGAGACGTCGAACACGAGCACGACGTCGGCCTCGGAGGGCGTCGTGAGCGTGATCTCGACGTCCTTCTCGGGGCACGGCAGGTCCTCGACCCGGTAAGACTTCTTGTCGAACAGCTTCGCGAGCGCCCCGGCGGCCGGGGGCTCGGACTCGGGCGGGAAGAAGTAGAACTCCGTGCGGCGGTTCTTCTGCGAGACGCCGCCCGTGTTCTCGAGCGGGTGCTTCTGCCCGCAGCCGAGCGAGCGCTCCGTGAGCGCCCACGCGAGCCCCTGCGCGAGCTTGTTGTAGTCGACGGGCGAGAGCCCGAGCTCGCGCTGGAGCGCGCGCAGGTAGAGCTCGAAGGCGAGCCGCCAGGTCTCGGGGTCGAACGCGGCCGTGACGGGGGCGAGCTCGAGCGTGAGCTCGAGCACGCCGCAGGCCCCGCGCTTGAACCTGAGCACCTCCTCGCCGAACGCGTCCGTGAACGTCCTCGGGGCCGTGGCGCCCGGCTCGCAGGCGATCCCGTTGCCCTTGGCCCACGCGAGCAGCTCGTGGACGTCGGCGAGGCCGGCGTTGCGCTCCTTGATGTTCTCGACCCACGCGTCGCGGTTCGCAGGCATGTTCGGGCCGGCCCCGAACAGGAGGCAGAGCACGCTGCGCGCGCGCTGCTGCGAGAGCTTCTCGTTGTCGCCGGACGAGCCGCTCTGGTCTGTGTGGCTGAGCACGAGGAGCTTGCGGTCCGCGTGCTCGCGCGCGTGCGCGAGCACGGCGGCGACGACCTGGAGGCCGGCGGGCTTGATCGCGGCGCTGTTGAGGTTGAACTGCAGCGCGCCGCAGTTCAGCTTGGAGCACAGGGGCGGCAGCGGCCGCTCCGGCAGGGCGTCCTCGAACTCGAACATGGCGCCGTCCCCCGGGGTCTCCGAATCATAGAACGTGCTCCGTCCGCACGCCCGGGGTCCCGCGCCCGGGTCCGCAGACGCGCGGGGCGATTCGGCCAGGAGTCCGCCACGCGCGCGCGCGGCGGCGCTTGCGTCACCCGGGGGCGGGCAGCTCGAGGCAGGGCGCGGTCGCGACCTCGGCGTCGCAGCGCGGGCAGCGGACGCTCGCCTCGTGGACGCCGCGTTTGCGGCACCGCCCGCACACGGGGAACTCGCCCGGGCGGGCGCGCGGGCAGCGCAGCAGGTGCTGCGGCCAGCTCGCGACCGGGCCCTGGCAGAACGGGCAGCGCGGGCGCGCGACGCGGCCGAGCGGCGGCTCGTGCTCCCCCGGCTTGAACCGGCCTTTGCGCTCGCCCCAGGCCCGCACGACGAGCCCGCAGCCCGCGCAGGCGTAGAGGTCGCGCGCGTCGGTGTGGCGGCACAGGTCCGCCCCGCGCCCGGAGCGCGCGCAGCGGACGCCGCCGGCGGGGTCGTCGGCGAGCGGGCCCAGGCAGGCCGGGCAGCGACGCGGCTCGGGGTGGAGCGGGAGCCCGAGCGCGACCTCGAGCCGCACGAGCGCGTCGTGAAGGGCGGGCTCGAGCCCGCCCGCCTCGAGCCGCGCGACGAGCGCCGCGCGCTCCGCGAGGCGCGCCGCGCGCTCGAGCGCGGCCTCGGCCGCGGTGAGCCCGTCGTTGACCTCCGTCCAGAGCGCGGTCAGCTCGAGCTCGCCGTCGGGGCCGGCGACGAGCGGGGGGAGCGCCGCGCGCGCGCGCTCGAACGCGCCCCGCGCGTCCTCGGGGCGCCCCGCGCGCAGGTAGAGCTGGCCCAGCCGGGCGAGGCCGGCCGGGTCGGCCTGCCCCGCGCGCGCCTGGCGCTCGGCGTCCGCGATCTCCCGGTCGAGCCCCCGCACGCCCCGGGTTCTAGCCGCCCGCGCCGGGGCCGTCGAGCCGGAGCTCGGGCGCGCCCTCCGGCTCGGCCGTCGAGCCGGTCGGGCGCAGGACCGCCGGAGGGCCGGGCGCGGGCGCCCGGCTACTGGTTGCGGATCGTGAACCGGTCGAGGACCTGCCCGTTCGGGTCGATCGCCTCGCCGTGCAGGTCGTCGCCCTGGGCGCGGAACTTCATGTAGTGGTGCGCGCGGGCCCAGGCGGCCGTCTTGCTGCGCGGGCTGACCGAGTAGGTCCGCGCGCCGCCGCCGCCCGAGACGATGTACACGAGGCCCGGGTAGGCCGGGTCGCGGTTGAAGTCCTTGATCGGGTGGCTGCGCTCGTAGTGGTGGTCGTGGCCCTGGATCACGAGGTCGACCCGGCCGTTCTCGAACAGCGGCCCGAGGACCTGCTGGAGGATCCGGTTGTCGCCGTGGTTGCCCGACGAGTAGAGCCCGACGTGCATGTAGACGATCAGCCACTTGCGCTGGTTCGACGAGATCTCGCGCTGGAGCCAGCGCATGTGCTCGCCGAGCGGCACGAGGAACAGCCCGGTCGTCTCGAGCGCGATGAACTTCGCGTCGCCCCACTCGAACGAGAAGTAGAGCTCGCGCGCGAGCTGGTCGCCGTTGTCGGGGAGGAAGAACACCTCCTTGAACGGCTGGCCGAGGAGCGCGATCAGGTCGTGGTTGCCGATCACGGGGAAGATCGGCGCGCGCTGGAGCAGGTCCGCGTAGGGCGTGAAGAACTTGTCGTTGTACTCGCCCACGGGGTCGGCGAGCGCGCCGTAGGGGTAGATCACGTCGCCCAGGTGGATCGCGAAGTCGGCCTGCTCACCCACCATGCGGCGCGCGACGTCGAGCTGGCTGGGCTCGCCCGTGCCGCTGTCGCCGAACGCGAGGAACGTGAAGTCGCCCGCGCTCGAGGGCGGGGCCGTCACGAGCTCCAGCCGGCGCGTGACGGGCTGGCCGAGCGCCATGACGCGGTAGTAGTAGCGCGCGCCCGGGCGGAGGCCCTGGAGCAGCACGTCGTGGCTCTTCGTGCGGACGCCCGGGTTGCCTGCCACCTGGCCGAGGGCCGGGGTCTCGCCCCACTCGACGACCGTGTCGGTCTCCTGCGCGGTCCGCCAGGCGATCACGGTCGAGATCTGCGTCGTGTGCTGCAGGTACGGGCGGCGCGCCAGCGTGTACGTGGTCGAGAGCGGCTGGTTGTCGATCGTGACCGGGCCCTCGGTCCGCTCGACGCCGCCCTGCGGGGTGACGCGGACGAGGACCTGCGGGGCGACCTGGCCCACGTCGGCCTGGGTGTTCCAGGTGAAGGTGTGCTCGGCGCCAGGCGCCGGCGCCGTCGCGCGCGCCGTCGTCGGGGACGACCCGGCGGCGGGCGTGCAGGGCGACCAGGTGGCGCCCGCGTCCTCGGAGAACGCGACCTCGACGTCGACGGGCGCGCTCGCCGGGTCCTCGAGGCGGTAGGCGAGGGTCACGTCGCCCGTGAGCACGAGGTCGGGCGGGAGGCGCAGGCTCGTGACCGCGGCGACCGCGGCGCCCGGCGTCGAGCCCGGCGCGGTCCCGGCCGGGCTGCTCGCGGCCGCGGTCGACGCGACGAACCCGCCGCCCCCGCTGCTGCCGCCGTCGCAGCCTGTCGCGCCGAGCCCGGTGAGGAGGAGCGACGCGACGCCGAGGAGGTGGGGCAGGGAGATCCGCTGCATGGAGACCCTCTCTGCGTGAGGGCGCTGCAAAGACGCGGCCATCGCGCCCGGGCCCGGGCGTGGGCGCGAGGCGGGCTCACTTCTCTTCGCCAGGGAGTGGTTTACCCCTCCCCGGTCCGGGGGCTTCGAAGGGTCGGGCGGGGATAAACCCCGCACCTACCGAGGCGCGGAGGCACCGGGGACGCCTGCGGCGGGGCGATCCCGCCCGGCGAGACTTCGCAACCAAAGGCTTCCCAAGGGCCAGGGCGCCGCGCCCAGGCTTCGGACGCGCTCTGTTGCGCCCGGCCGGGATCCGCGGATTTGCCGAAATCGGGGGGACCGTCCGAAACGGACGATCCGCCGCGGGCTCGTAACTCCCGGCCTGTCGGACGGGCGATGCGACGCGCTGGCAACCTGGGTTGATGGTCGGAGGTTTGCGTTCGGATCCCGCAACACGAGCGGTCCCTGCGTACCCGCGCGGGGACCTGCCCAGGACCCGGGCCCCTCGCCCTGCGCGGGGGACCCCAGCGATCGCCGGAGACACCCATGCGCGCGCTCCCCGTGCAGCCCCACCTCCTCGCCGTCGGCCTCACGGCCGTCGTCGCCACGACCTTCGCTGGCTGCGGCGGCGGCAGCTCGGGCGGCGGCTTCGCCTCGACCGCGGCGCCCGTGCAGTCGGCGGGCGGCGCCGTGACGACGGTCGGTCCGCTCGCCCGGGCGCGCGCGCACCACTCGGCGACGACGCTGCCCGACGGGCGGATCCTGATCGTGGGCGGGCTCGTAGGGCCGACGCAGGCGACCGCCGAGGTCGAGATCCTCGACCCGACGACGGGCGCGGTCTCGTCGGCGGCGCCCATGCGCGCGGCGCGCATGCACCACGCGGCCGTGCTCCTGCCCACGCAGCGCGTGCTCGTGATCGGCGGCCAGACCGATCGCTTCGGGCCCGCGACCACGGCGACCGAGCTCTACGACCCGGCGACGAACCGCTGGACCGCCGGCCCGGCCCTCGGCGTCGCGCGCGCCGGCGCCGCGGTCGTCGCCTACGACAACGGCCGCAAGGTCCTCGTCGCGGGCGGCCACACGTGGGCCAACGGCGCGCCGACCGTTCACCAGTCGGCCGAGGTCTACAGCGCCGACGCGAACCGCTTCACCGCGACGGCCGCGCCGCCGCGCAGCGCGCGGACCGGCGGCGTCGCCGTCGACCAGCACAACGGGCAGCTCCTGCTCGCCTCGGGCTGGGCCTCGATCGCGCAGGCGCTCCCCGCGCGGCCCGAGGTCTACGACGTCGCGTCCGACCAGTTCGTGCCCGTGAGCGCGCAGACCGAGCGCGCGGACGCGGCCGTGATCCAGCTCGGGCTCGACACGCACGCGATCGGCGGCGTCACGAGCGCGGCCGTCACGCTCGCCTCGAGCGAGGCCTTCGACGGCGCTGCCTGGACGGCCGGCCCGGCCATGCTCGAGGCCCGCTCCGCCCACAGCGCGACCGTGATCGCGACGGGCGTCCCCGGCAGCAACGGCGTGACGACGCTCCAGGCGGCGCTCGAGGCCGTGGTCGTGGGCGGGCTCGAGGGCGGGCGCTACCTCGACACGGTCGAGCGCTTCCCGGCCGCCGTGGCCCCGGTCGGCTCGGGCCTGCGCCTCGCCGAGGCGCGCGCGCACCACGCGGCCGTGGCCGTGGGCGAGAACGTCTACGTGATCGGCGGCGTGGGCACGGGCGACGACCTGCTCGCGTCGATCGAGGTCGTGACCCCCGGCGACGCGTCGAGCGTCCCCGGCCACGGCGCGCCGCTCGGCACGCGGACGAACGCGACGACGCAGCAGCCGACGGGCGCGCTCTCGATCACGGCGCTCAGCCCGACCGGCGGCCCGGTCGGCACGACGGTCGAGATCTCGGGCAGCGGCTTCGACCCGCTCCGCAACGGGAACGTCGTCCGCTTCAACGGGCTCCAGGCCGCCGTGCAGGCGGTCGACGTGTCGCAGCCGCTGCACAAGCTCACGGTCACGGTGCCCGTGGGCGCCGCGACCGGCCCGGTCACGGTCGAGGTGCGCGGCGTCGTCGCGACGGGCCCGGTGTTCACGATCGGCTCGACGGTCACGACGGGCACCCCGCCGCGGATCCTGTTCGTGCTCCCGAACAGCGCCGCGAACTTCATTCCCGTGAGCATCACGGGCCAGGACTTCGGCCAGCAGCCCGTCGTCACGTTCAACGGGGTGCCGACGATCAACGTGCTCAACTTCAGCACGAAGGCCCTGCCGTTCATTGGCTCGGTCTCGGAGCTGATCGTGCTCGTCCCGCCGGGCGCCACGAGCGGCCCGCTCGTCGTCACGAGCCAGGGCCAGCAGAGCAACCCGTTCTACTTCCAGGTCCGGTAGCGGAAGGGGGAGCTTCGCGCGGGCTGCGCCCGCGCGAAGCACCTCTCGCCCTCGGGCACGGGGGCCGGATCGCACGATCGAGGGCGCGGCGCGGAGACGCGACCGCGCCCTCGCGCTTCCGGACGGCAAGCCGGGACAAGCCCACAGGTCATGGGGGCTTGTGCGCGGTGTCGCCGAGGCCGGACAGGTGGCGTCCATTTTCGGAAGTCCGCGCGGGGAGCGCACCCCGCACACGTGAGGGCCGTGACTTAGACCCGGCCCGCGCCTTGCGTTGTCGGACCCCAACGGTCGAGGCACCTCCGTGGTGCCACACACTCGCCGCGCCCCGGCGGACGCTCGCCGGGAGCGGGGTACACCTCGATTCCCTCGGAGATCGGCGTCCTGGGCCTCGCGGCCTGCCCGCCACCCCCGCACGCCGATCTCCGTGGGCATCGAGTCAGGAGGGAGCCGCATGATCGGACGCAACGGACTGCTCGCGCTCGGCGCGCTCGTGGTCACGGGGGCCTTCGTCCACGGCTGCGGCGGGGGCTCGTCGTCGGGCGGGGGCTTCGCTTCGACCGCGGCGGGCGTGACCTCGGGCGGCCTGAGCGTCGTCGCGACGACGCCCGTCGACGGCGAGGGCGACGTCGACCCGGCCGCGGCGCTGAGCGTGACCTTCGACCTCGACGTCGCCGTGGCCTCGGTCACGTCGGCCTCGTTCTCGGTCCTGGGCGACACGGGCCCGGTGCCCGTGGGCGTCGCGCTCGTGACCTCGCGCGTCGTCGCCGTGACGCCGGCGGCCCCGCTCGCCGCGCGGACGAGCTACCTCCTGCGCGTCACGCAGGGGGTGACCGGCGCGGGCGGCGAGGCGCTCGGGGCCGAGGCCCTCGTCCGGTTCACGACCCGCCCGCCGCGCGTGCCGGTGACCGGCGGGCCCGCGGCCTCGGGGAACGCGAGCCCGTGGCAGGGCGGCGCGGCCGAGGTCGACATCACGCCCGTCGCGGGCGTCCCGCTCGCCGGTTACGGCGGCGGCGACCGCCGGCGCACGTTCCCCGACCTGAACCCGTTCGACTTCCACACGCTGCTCCAGCCGAGCCGCGGCGTGAAGGACCCGGTCTACGCGCGCGCGCTCGTGCTCGCCAACGCGACCGAGCGGGTGTGCCTCCTGGCGCTCGACGCGATCGCGACCGACGCGGACGTGCTCGCCGACGCCCACCGCAAGGCCGCCGCGCAGGGCTTCACGGTCCCGCTCGAGAAGATCCTGGCCGGCGCCTCGCACACGCACTCGGGCCCGGGCGCGATCACGAAGCGGACCTTCTGGCAGCTCGCCGCGGCCGACCTCTACGTCGACCGCGTCTACCAGGCCTACACCGACGGCATGGCGCGGGCCATGGTCGAGGCCGAGCGCGCGCTCGGCCCCGTCCACCTGGGCGTCGGGCGCGAGGCGCTCACGACGGTCACGCGGAACCGCCGCGCCGGCGACTCGCCGGCGCTGAACCCCGACTCGATCGACGACGAGCTGCTCGTGCTCCGCGTCGACCGGCCGGACGGGACGCCCGTCGCGACGGTGTGGAACTTCGCGATCCACGGGACGCACTTCGGCACCTCGAACATGGACTTCTCGGCCGACATCATGGGCTCGGCGAACGCCAAGCTGAAGCTCGAGCCGGCCGGGGTCCCGCTGTTCCTGAACGGCTGCGAGGGGGACATCGCCCCGCGCGGCGAGTACCACGCGACCGGCCAGACGCTCTGCGACGCGGTCATGCGCGCGCGCGGCGCCGCGACGACGACGGCCGCCGGCGCGCTCGCCTCGGCCCACGAGTGGGTCGACTTCGGCGTGCCGACGCTCGACCTGAGCGTCCAGCGGCTCGGCGCGAGCAACAGCGTGAACCAGCCCGGGATCTTCCAGGCGCTCAACTCGATCGGCGTGGGGATCGGCGCGTCGCTCGCGCTCCCGCGCGGCTGGATCGAGCAGTCGTTCAGGATCCAGGCGATCCGCGTCGGCGACGCCGTGTTCACGTCGTTCCCGGGCGAGCCGATCCACACCATGGGCCTGGCGGTCAAGCTGGACGGCAAGGCCCAGGGCTTCGCGCACGTGTTCGCGGTCGGCCTCGCGAACGGCCACGGCGCCTACTGGACCACCGAGTCCGAGTGGCACCACGGCGGCTACGAGGCGATCGCGAGCTTCTTCGGGCCCAAGAGCGGCGAGCGCCTGATCGACGCGATCAAGCGCCAGGTCGCCCGGGTCAAGCCGTGAGCGATCGACGCCGCGCGCCGAGCCGCCACGCACCACAGCACTGGGGGAGGGGTCCCGCGATGGACAGCATGCACCTGGGGCGCCTCGCCGGCGCCGCGCTCGCCGCGCTCGCCTGCGGCGCAACGATCCACGGCTGCGGGGGCGGCAGCAGCGGCGGCGGCGGCCTCGCGGCCTCGACCGCGGCCGGGGCCACCCCGGCCGCGACGACGAGCGGGACGCCCGCCGCGACGACGACGGCGAGCGCGCCCGCGGGCCCGGCCCCGCGCACGCGCGCGGCCGTGACGGTCGCCCGCTACGGCGAGGGCTTCCTCGAGCTGCACCACGGCGGCACGAAGAAGGTCCTCCACACGAAGGGGACCTCCTACGAGCGCGGCGTCCAGTACGGCTACCTGCTCGGCGACGAGGTCGAGGGCGTGCTCGGCAAGCTCCCCGCCTACGCGGCGCAGGCGGGCGGCAACCTGGCCGCCTACGCGCAGGCCCTCGTGACGCCGGTCGGCGCCGCCGTCATGCGGCCCTACTTCGACCAGGACGCGCTCGAGCAGCTCCGCGGGATCGTCGACGGCATGCGCCTGCGCAACCCGGCGACCTGGGTCACCGAGCAGGACCTCGTGTTCGTGAACGCGCTGATCGACATCGGCGCCGTCGTCGACCTCGACGTGTTCCGCTGCAGCGGGCTCGCGGTGTGGGGCGACATCACGAAGGACGGCAAGCTGTTCCAGACGCGCAACGTCGACCTCATGATCGGCTCCGGCCTCGAGGACCACGCGGTCGTCGTGATCGAGAAGCCGACGGGCGGCGTCCCGTACCTCAACCCGGGCTGGGCCGGCATGATCGGCTGCGCGTCCGGCCTCAACGCCCAGGGCCTCGGCGTCTCGCAGGTGTGGGCGTTCTCGCGCGAGAAGGGCTTCGGCCGGCCGTGGGTCCTCACCATGCGCCAGGCGCTCGGGCAGTGCACGGGCGTCGAGGAGGTCGTCGCGATCCACCAGGCCGACCGGCGGACCTACGGGAGCAACTTCGTGCTCGCCGACCCCGGCCACGGCCGCGGCGGCGTCCCGCGCGGGATCTCGATCGAGGTGACCCAGCGCCAGCTCTCGGTGTTCGACAGCGACGACCCGCGCGAGGACCAGGCGCTCTGGAACGGGCAGCCCTACGCGATCCGCGTCCCCTGGGCCGTGTTCCGCGGCGACTCCTACATGGACCCGCTCCTGCGCGCGACGCAGACCGCGAGCAACGGGCCCACGGGCGACCCGCGGACGGCGGGCGCCTACCGCAACCGCTACCAGGGCCAGGCCGACGGGATCCTCCGCTACGTGAACGCGGGCCAGAAGATCGGCGCCGACGAGTGCATCCAGATCACGCGCGACGTCGCCATGCGCGACAACTCGCTCCAGTGCGTCGTCTACGCGAACCACGACCTGGAGATCTGGCTCGCGAACTCGCGGATCGACTACTCGGGCCCGACGCCGCGCACGTTCGACGCGAACACGGAGACCTACTACCACTACTCGCTCGAGGAGTACACGCCGACGGCCCAGGCCGTGCCCGACCGGACCTCGGCCGCCCGCGGCGAGGCCCTCCAGCTCGCGGTCCCGATCCGGACCTGGGGCCGGGCGCGCGCGCTCGACGTCCGCGTCGGCCTCGACCTGGGCGGCGCGATCTCTCCGCTCGGCAAGCTCGGGACGGTCGCGCTCGGTGACCGCGGCCAGGCCACGCTGACCGGGACGATCACGGTCCCCGCCGGGCTCCCGAACGTCGGGCTCGGCAGCCTCGTCGTCGAGCTCGTCGAGGCGGGCACGGGCGACCTCGTGGACATCGCGCGGACGACCTTCACCGTCACGCCGTAGCCGGGCGGGGGCGTCGGGGGACGCGCCGGCGCGCGCCCCCCCGCGGCCCCCCGGAGTAGACTCCCGAGGAGCACGCGGCCCGAGGCGCCGCCGGGAGTCGTCGGCCCTTGGGCGGAGCGAACGGAGCACGACCGGAGCGCTCGGCGGTCCACGCGCGGGCCGTCCTCGGCGTCCCGTCGCGGCCGGCGTCCGCCGCTCCGCTCCCGGCCGCGGTCCCGTCCTTCGGGCGCCTGGCGGCCCCGTCTCCGGCCCCGCGCCGAGGGCCCGACCGGGCCGGTCCCCCGCCGGCGGCGGCCCCGGCGCCCGAGCCCGCGCCCCTGCCGTCCCCCGCCGCCGGGCCCGGGCAGGCCGAGCCGGAGGACCCCTGGCTCGAGGACCTCGCCGCCCGGCTCGAGCACCGGTTCGCCCGGCCCGAGCTGCTCGCGCTCGCGCTCACGCACGCCTCGGCGAAGGACACGGACGGCCGGTCGAACCAGCGGATCGAGTTCCTGGGCGACGCCGTGCTCGGGCTCGTCGTGGCCGAGCACCTGTTCGCGTCGCACCCCGAGCACGAGGAGGGGCCGCTCACGCGCCGGCGGAGCGCGCTCGTGTCGACGGCCGCGCTCGCCCGGGTCGCCGGCCGGCTCCGCCTCGGGCAGGCGGCCCGGCTCGGGCGCGGGCTGCGCCTCGGCCCCATGCCCGACTCCGTGCTCGCGAACCTCGTCGAGGCCGTGTTCGGGGCCGTGTTCCTCGACGGCGGCCTCGAGGCCGCGCGCCGCGTGATCCTGCGCGTCCTCGGGCCCGACCTCGCGGTCGCGGACGACGCGTCGTCGTGGAAGTCGCGCCTGCAGGAGCGGACCCAGCGCGTCTGCAAGGAGGCGCCCGTCTACGTCGTGCTCGGCGAGTGGGGCCCCGAGCACAAGAAGCACTTCGAGGTCGCCGTGCGCCTCGGCGACCGGGACCTCGCCGCGGGCGCAGGGCCGTCGAAGCGCGCCGCCGAGGAGGCCGCCGCGGAGGCCGCCTACGCCGCGCTCTCCCGGCCGCGCGCTCCGGCGCCCCCGCCCGAGGCCCGGGCGCTCCCGTCCTTCCTCCTCCGCCGGTAGACCGCCGCCGGCGGGCCCACGCGGGCCGCCAGAACGGCCGAGGGCGCGCCTCGCGGCGCGCCCTCGGGGTGGACCCTGCTCGCGGCCGGCGGGGCGCCGGCCGGGCCGCTCACCAGTTGTCGTCGTCGTCGAGGACCGACTTGCCCTTGCCGGGCGCCGGCTCCGCCATGTCGTTCGCCGGCGGCGTGTCCGACGAGAGGACGACCTGCACGATCTCGAGCTCCTCGACCGACCCGCCGATCTCGTCGACGACCTTCCGGTCGAGCTCGAGCTTCGCGACCACGCCGCGGACGACCACGTAGCCGCCGTGGATCGGGTCGAACTCGTCGAGCGCGTCGGCGCTGAGCTTCACGCGGTAGCGCTTCGGCTCCTCGCCCTCCTTCCAGGAGTCGCGCTCGACGACCCAGATCTCGACCTTCGAGACGTCGATCTTGCCCTCGGGCGTCCGCACCCCGGCGAGCGGGTCGCGCTCGCCCGGCTTCGTGCCCTCGAACCCTGCCCGACCCTCGCGGACGCCGTTCGGGTCGTCCTTCCGGTCCTTCTCGAGCTTCCGCCACTCGGCGATCACGGTCTCGACGCGGATCAGCTCGTCGACGAGCTTCGCCGTCTTGTCGCCGCTCGTCCCCGCCGGCTTGGCCTCGGGGCTTGCGGGCGGGGCGCCGGGCGCCGGGCGGGCCGGCTTCGCGCCGCCGCCCCAGTCGTCGCCCCAGTCGTCGCCCCAGTCGCCGTTGCCCGCGCCGGCCGGCTTCTTCCGGTCGCCGTTGTCGGCCGAGTCGTTCCAGTCGTCGCTCGGGCCCGCGCCGGGCTTGCGGTCGCCCGCGCGCGCGCCGATCTCCGTGGGCTCCGGCTTCGGGAGGACGATCACGCGGCCCATCTTCGTCGCGAGGGTGCGGTCGTCCGCGCTGCCCTTGCTCGGGCTCGTCGCGCTCGGGTTCGCCCCGCCCTCCTTGCCGACCTTGCCGCCCTCGCCCGTGGGCGTGCCGCCTTCGCCCGCGGTCCGGGCGAGCGCGTCGCCGCCGCCGGGGCCGGCCATGCCCGCGCCGCCGCCGCCGCCGCCGAACCCGCCCCCGAAGGGCGCGCCCAAGCTGGCCCCGCCGCCGCCGCCGCCGCCGAACCCGCCGGGGGGCGTCGCGCCCGCGGGCGCAGGGACGTCGACCCGGCCGTCGCCGTTCGTGTCGAAGCCGAGCAGCGCGCCCGTCGCCGGGTCGTAGACCGGGCGGTTCGTCGAGCTGCCGCCCGAGGACGTCAGGTCGTTGCTGCCGCCGACGCCGCCGTTGCCGCCGACCGTCCCGAAGTCGCCCGAGTCGCCGTAGCCGTCGCCGTAGCTGCCGCCGTTGAACGAGTCGGGCCGCCCGTCGCCGTTCGTGTCCGTGAAGTCGGGCCGCCCGTCGCCGTCGCGGTCCCAGCCGACCAGGTTGCCGTTGCTGTCGTAGACCGGCCGCCCGGCGCCGTTGTCGGTCGTGCCCGGGGTCGGGTTGTTCCGCTCGTTGAGCAGCCGGTCGCGCTCGCGCTGGAGCTCCTCGATCCGCCGGAGGTTCTCCTCCGTCGGCTTGTTCATCCAGTTCGTGATCGCCATCTTGAGCAGCTCGCCCACGATGTCGATCGCCTTGTCGCCCACCTTGTCCCAGAAGCCGGGCTGCGAGCGCTGGTTCGCGTCGATCTGGCTGGTCACCCGGTTCATCTCGCCGACGATCCCGGAGGTCTGGCGCTTGGCCGCGCCCCACTCGTTGAGCAGCGCGTTCGTCTGGTCGGTCCTCTGCTGCGGCGTGAGGGTCGGGTCGTTCTGGATCGCGCGCAGGCGGTCCTGGTACATCTTGTCGCGCTGCTTGTCCGCCTCGGTGATCGCGCGCGTGTCCTGCGCGAGCACGGTCGGGAGCCCGGGGCCGCCGATCAGCGAGCCTCCGAGGAGCAACGTCGCGAACCAACGAGACTTCGACGGCTTCATGGCTTCCCTCGCCTTCCCACGGGACGCGGCCCAACCGACCGCGACGGCATCATGCCTCGTCCAGGCCATCCCACGCAAGTCGCCGGCCGCGAGCGCGGCGCCCTAACCCTCGATCCGTCCGTCGGCCGCGTCACGGTTCCGTCCCACGCGACGAATCATGGCGGCGCAGGCGGTTCAGAAGGGCGACGCCGGCGCCGAGGCAGGCGAGCCCGCCGAGGGTCGGGACGAGCGGGGGGACCCAGGCCGGGATCGCCGGGCCCACGGTCGCGCGGACCCGTCGGAGGTGCCGCCCCACGCCCTCGATCCCCCGGCCGGGGACGGGGGATCGGTCGGGGGCGAGGCCCAGGAGGCCGTCGCGGGCGTCGTCGGCGATCGCGCGCGCGTAGCGCGGCCACGGGCAGTAGGCGAGCCGATAGCGATTGCGAGGGCGGCCCGGCGGCCGCTCCGCCTCGGCGAGGAGGCGGAAGTAGTGCTCCTGCGGGCGCGCGGGGTCGTCGCCGAGCGTCTGGTCGGCCACGAACGAGACGTGGACCCCGAGGAGCGCGACCGAGGCCCCGGCCACGAACGCCGCGCGCGCGGGGCCGCGGCCGAGCGGCC
This sequence comes from Planctomycetota bacterium, assembly GCA_024711205.1. Classification (GTDB taxonomy): domain Bacteria; phylum Planctomycetota; class J058; order J058; family J058; genus JANJTH01. Next base: position 18,067 of record JANJTH010000116.1, read on the forward strand.
CGCGCGCGAGGGGGAGCCCGAGGAGCGGGACGAGCGGGACGAGGTGGCGCGGCCCGAACGCGTAGCCGCCCTCGACGTAGAAGTAGGACCCGTGCAGCGCGAGCGCCGAGGCCCACAGCGCGCCCGCGCCGAGCGCGAGCCCGGGCCAGCGCCGCACGAAGGCGCGCGCGCGGCCGAGCGCGAGGAGCGCGAGCGGCGCGAACCAGACGAGGCCCTTGCCCGGCGAGACGAGGAGCACCGCGAGGCCCCGGGGCAGGTCCGCGAGGCGGAACACGTGCGGGCGCTCGCCGGGCGGGAGCTGCTCGCTCCAGTCGTAGCCCATGTCGAGCGGCGACCCGAAGCGCCAGGCGTTCCACTCGGCGTGGACGAGCGCGGCGAGGAGCCCGCCGAGGACGATCGGCCGCAGGCGCGCCGCGACGCCCGCGCCGTCTCGGGCGTGGGCGAGGGCGAGCGCGAGCAGCGCGGGGCCGAGGAGCGCGTTCGTCGACTTCACGAGGAGGAAGGCCGCGACGGCCGCGAACACCCCCCACCGGCGCCCCTCGAGGTGCCAGGCGAGCGCCCACGCGAGCAGCGCGGCCGAGATCGCCTCGGTGTAGAAGACGCACCCGTACGGCCAGAGGAGCGAGCCCGCGCCGAGCAGGAGCGTCACGCGGGCGGCGCGCCCCGGGCCGGCGCCGAGCGCGCGCAGCGCGCGCCACAGGCCGAGCGCCGCGAGGGCGGCCCAGGTCGTCGTCGCGAGCGAGGTCACGGCGCCCACGACGCTCGTCCACGCCGGGAGGTCGTGGCGCGGGATCCCCGCGAGCGCGGCGAGCCCGCGCCCGAGCGCGTGGTGCGGGAGCGCGAGGAACGCCGCGAGCGGCCCGTAGGGCGCGTAGGGCTGCCCGTCGCGGCCGCGCTTGCCGAAGAACGCCTCGGGCGGGCACTGGGGGAGCGCGAGCGAGCCGCGCTCCCAGAGCGACTCGCACTGGAGGTAGACCTCGAGCTCGTCGGCGATCCGGTCGACGCGCCCGGTCGCGGTCGCGAGGTAGAGGCCCTGCAGGAGCAGGAACACGAGCAGCCCCGACGCGACGGGGCGGCGGCGCGGCCCCCGGGCGTCGCTCACGCCCCGCCGCCCCCGCGCGGGCCGCCCTCGGGGGGGAGGAGCGCGCGCACGGCCGCGGTCGCGGCCGCGAGGTCGAGCCCGTCGAGGCGGAGCGTCTTGTCGCGCGCGCTCTGCCCCCGCACGAGCTCGACCGCGCCCCGGCGCAGCCCCAGCGCCCGCGCGACGAAGCGCAGGAGCTCGTCGTTCGCCTTGCCGTCCACCGGCGGGGCCGCGACGGCGACGCGCAGCGCCTCGCCCTGGAGGCCGAGCACCGCCGAGCGTGACGCGCCCGGGCGGGCCGCGACGCGCAGGAGCACGCCGCCCGCGCCCGCCCGCAGGCAGGCGAGCGCCGCGGGCCCGCCGCCCTGCGCCCCGGCGCCGCCCGCGGCCACCGGGCTACTCCGTCGCCGCGAGCTCGAGCATGGCCTCGACGTCGGGCCCGAGCGCGCCCCGCGCCTGGAGCGCGAGCAGGCGCCGCGCGCCGTCGACGGCCTCGCCCCGCTCGTAGGCCAGGCACGCGAGCGCGAGCAGGCCCGCGTCGTCGAGCCCCACGCACTCGACGAGGCGCGCCAGCTCGGCCCACGGGGCCTCCCACAGCCGGAGGTCGTGGAGCACCTGCGGCGTGAGCTGGAACGTCAGCACGAGCCCGGCCCCGTCGACCTCGACCGCGACGCCGCGCCGGCGCCCCCCGCCGGGGAACGGCAGCTCCGCCTCGACCTTGCGCCCGCCCGCGCGCACGTGCTCGACGAGGCGCGCGAGCGCGCCCCCCGCGAGCTCGAGCCGGCGCGCGCGGAGCTCGAGCTGCCGCCGGGCGGGCCCGCCCAGGACCTGGAGCGCGCCCGCCCGGAGCTCGCTCGCCGCGTCGCGCAGGCGGAGCGCCTCGCGCAGCGGCCGCGTGCGCTCGAGCGCCTGCGCGACG
>JANJTH010000119.1 GCA_024711205.1 Planctomycetota bacterium
CGCAGCGAAGGCCGGAGGCATGGTCGCCGCTGGCAAGGCGCGAGGAGGCCACCCATGCGGCGCATAATGGCCGACGAGCAACGCAGCCAGCGGCGACGAGGGCCCGGACTTGGCGCGTGGACTTCTGGCGAGGGACACTAGAACGACCAGTCGCGGAAGAGCGTCTGGCGGAACTCCTGCAGCTCCGCGAGCTTGGCCGAGCGGCGCTCCGGCGCCACGGCCTCGAGGACGCGCATCAGCTCGTCCTCGAGCTTGCGGAGGCGCGTCGCGATCAGCTTCGCGAAGTTGTGGATCACCTTGTAGGCGGCGATGTCGCCCTTGTCGAGCAGGTCCTGGAAGGCGGCGCCGTCGATCCGGTTGAGGCGCGTCTCCTCGCGCGCGATCGCCCAGGCCGAGCGGTTGCGCTTCCCGAGGAACGACATCTCGCCGAACACCGAGCGCGTGGCGAGGGTCGCGATCGTCGTGCCCTCGGCGCCCGGCGTCCCGGGCGCGATCCGGATCTCGACCCGGCCGTCGAGGATGATGTAGAAGCCGTCGCAAGGGTCGCCCGGCTTGAAGATCGTCCCGTCCCGGGGGACGGCGACCTCCTGCGTGATGCGGAGGATCCGCCCCGTCTCCTGCCCCGAGAGGCTGGAGAAGATGGGGATCTGATGGAACCGCTCGGTCTTGCGCTGCTCCTTGCGGCTCGGCTCGTCCACTCGGCCCCCTCCCGACCTGCGCTCAGACGCCGCTGAGGACGGTGGCCTTGCCGACCCGCCCGATCGCCACGACGTAGGCGGCCGTCCGCATGGAGATCCCGCGAGAGGTCGCGAGGTCCCACACCGTGCGGAAGGCCTTGCCCATGTAGCGCTCGAGCCGCTTGTGCGTGTCCTCGAGCTCCCAGCGGAACTGCTGGATGTTCTGCGTCCACTCGAAGTAGCTGACGATCACCCCGCCGGCGTTGGCGAGGATGTCGGGCACGACGACCACGCCCCGGCGGTCGAACACCTCGTCGGCCTCGGGCGTCGTGGGCGCGTTCGCGGCCTCGACGATCATCTTGGCGCGCACGAGGTGGGCGTTCTCCTTCGTGAACACCTCGCCGAGCGCGGCCGGCACGAGCACGTCGCACTCGGTGAAGATCAGCTCGTCGCGCGACATGGGCTCGGCCCCGGGGAAGCCCGCGAGCGAGCGCGTGCGGGCGAAGTGCTCGAGCAGCGCGGGGATGTCGAGCCCGTCCCGGTTGTGGAGCGCCGCCCCGACGTCGGAGATGGCGATCACCTTGCCGCCCCGCTCGTGCAGGTGGCGCGCCAGGTGGCTCCCGACGTTCCCGAACCCCTGGATCGCGTAGGTCTGGGCGGCCAGGTCGAGCCCCTTGCGCGCGCACAGCTCGCGGATCGCGAACGTGACCCCGAGGCCGGTCGCCTCCTCGCGGCCGAGCGCGCCGTGGAGCTCGATCGGCTTGCCCGTCACGACCGCCGGGCTGAACCCGTGGAAGCGCGAGTACTCCGTCATGATCCAGGCCATGATCTGGGCGTTCGTGTTCACGTCCGGGGCCGGGATGTCGACGGTGGGCCCGATGATCTCGTGGATCTCCGAGACGAACTTGCGCGTGATCCGCTCGACCTCGCGGAGCGAGAGCTTCGTCGGGTCGCAGTCGATCCCGCCCTTGGCCCCGCCGAACGGGAGGTCCGCGACGGCCGTCTTCCAGGTCATGAGCGAGGCGAGCTCGCAGCAGTGGTCCTCGTCGAGGGTGGGGTGGTAGCGGAGCCCGCCCTTGCACGGGCCGCGCGCGCGGTTGTGCTGCACGCGGTAGCCCGTGTAGGTCCCCAGGTCGCCCGAGTCGAGCTCGACGACGATCTCGACCTTCACGATCCGCTGGGGCTTCTCGAGCAGGCGCTGGACGCGCTCGCCGATCCCCATGACCTGCGCGGCGCGCCGGAAGTAGTAGCTGGCGTCGGAGAACACCCGATCCCCCTGGTCGGGCGGATCATACCGCTCCCCCCGGGCGCGCGGAAACGTCGACGACCCGCCGCGCGCGGCCGCCGTCGACGCCGGTGGCACGGGCGGCGGCCGCGTTCTAGACTTCCCCCCGTGGAGGGGGCGGGACCTTGAAGGTGCTTGCGGCGGCGCGGGATGCGGCGTTCCTCGAGGGGCTGCGCCGGGCGGGCGCCGAGGTCGTCACGACGCTCACGATCGACGACGCCCGCGAGGCGATCGCCCGCGAGGAGCCGAGCTGCCTCGTCCTCGACGAGGGGCTCCCCGAGGCGCAGGAGCTCGTCGTGTTCGTGCGGAGCGAGGTCGACGGCCCCGACCGCGACCGCCTGCCGGTCGTGTCGCGCCTCGGCGCGCCGGAGCGCCCGCCGGTCCGCTGCGTCCCCGACCTCGAGATCGCGCGCGACGAGGCGCCGGCGCAGTTCGTCGCGGCCGCGAAGGCGATCGTGCTCCGCCGCGCGCGGCAGCGCCGCCTGTTCGACCAGGAGGTCGTGCTCGAGGTCCGGACGACCCCCGACGCGGTCGAGCAGACCGGCGACATCTACGAGCGGCTCGTCGCGGCCGCGGGCTACGACGAGCCCACGCAGGTCCGCATGGCGCACACGTTCCGGGAGGCCATGGGCAACGCGGCCGAGCACGGGAACAAGAACCAGCCGGACCGGCTGATCCGCGTCGCCTACCTGCGCGCGGCCGACCGCGTGACGACGGTGATCCAGGACGAGGGCCCCGGCTTCGACACGAAGGCGTTCCTCGCCCGCGCCGGCGAGGTCTCCCCGCTCGAGCACACGCGCTCGCGGCGCGACGTCGAGTCGCGCCCCGGCGGCCTCGGCGTGTTCATCATGAAGGAGACCTGCGACTCGATCGAGTTCAACGGGAGCGGCAACGCGATCTTCCTCACGAAGTTCCTCCCCGGGCACGCGCCGCCGATCGGCATCGGGTGAGCGGCGACGGCGCGCGCGCCCCGAGCCGGCCGCCGCCGTACGCCGTGCGGCGCCAGGCGATCGCGACGGGCCGGCGCAGGGGCGCGGACGGCGGGGCCGCGGCCGGCGGCGCGGGCGCGGTGCTCGTGGCGGCGTTCGCGCTCGAGGGCGGGGGCGTCGCCTGCCTGCAGCTCCAGGACGAGGGCCGCCTGCGCCGGGGCGGGGTCTACCTCGCGGAGGTGGACGACCCCGCGGCGCCTGCCGTCGCGCCGCGCTTCGACGAGCTGTTCGCGGCGCTGGCGGCCGCCGCCAGGGCGGCCCCCGCCGTGGGCCCGGCGCTGGCCGGGTTGCTCCG
>JANJTH010000538.1 GCA_024711205.1 Planctomycetota bacterium
GGCGGCGCCACGAGCTCGCTCGCCCCGCCCCTGCCGGGGCCCGGGTCGCGGCGGGTGCCTCCGGCCCGGCGCGCGCGGCGGACCTCGGAGAGCAGCGCGGCGGCCGCGTCGCGCTCGAGCAGCCCCAGGTCGCACAGGAGCTGCGGGAGCGCGCGGGCGGGCCCGCCCGCGCGCGCCGCGGCCTGTCGCCGCGCCAGCGCCTCGCGGATCGCCTCGGGGCTCGCGAGCCCGCGCGCGACCACGACCTCGGCGAAGCGGCGCTCCGACTCCGGCCCCACGGGGGCTCAGCGCCCCCGCCGCGCGGGGCGGCCGCGCTCGTCGTCGGTCGCGCGCGGGCGGTGGGGCGTCCTCGACACGGCGCAGATCTTAGCGACGCCGCCGCCCGCGCCCCACCGTCCGCGCCCCACCGTCCGCGCGGCGACCCCGGGCCCGAGGGCCGGCCGTCGACCGGGGGATCGAGTAACGTCGGGCCGCCCGGCGGGCCGACCCGGCGGGGCCGGGGGCCGACCGGGCCCGCGACGCGAGCGAGCGGGGAGTGGGGGGGGCGCGGTGGGCGAGACGCGGGGCGGCTGGGACGACCTCCGACGGATCTGGCTGGGGCCGCTGTTCCTCGTGGCGCCGGCGGCGGCCCTCGCGCTCGGGGTCGCGTTCGGGATCGACTGGTACCTGAACCGCCCCCCGGAGCTCCACGACCTCGGGCCGGTGGCGCTCCTGTTCAACTACGACCTCGAGACGCTCCAGAACGCGCTCGGCAACCTGGCGCAGACGGTCTCGGCGGTCATGGGCCTCGTGATCACCGTCGTCGCGATCGTCGTGCAGCTCGCGGCGACCCGCTACACGCCGCGCGTCACCGAGCTGTTCTTCCGCGAGCGCACGAACATCCTCGTGCTCGGGTTCTTCATCGTCGCCTGCCTCCTCGCGATCTGGGTCAGCCTGTCGGTCGGCAACGGGTTCCTCCCCCGCGTCTCGGTCGTCGCCTCGCTCGCCGCGGTCACGATCAGCCTGCTCCTCGTCGTGCCCTACTTCGCCTACGTGTTCGACTTCCTCGAGCCCGAGAAGGTCGTGTCCCGGATCCAGGAGCACGCGGTCGCCGCGACCCGGGCCGGGCTCGGGGCCGAGGAGGCGCAGGCCCGCGTGCTCGGCGCCGTCGAGCAGCTCGCGGACATCGCGGTCGCCGCCGTCGCCTCGCAGGACAAGATCATCTCGGCGCGCGCCGTCGACGCCATGCGCACGCTCCTCGTCGACTACCTGAGCACGAAGGCCCGCCTCCCCGCCGCCTGGTTCGAGCCCGGCGCCGCGCTCTGCCGCAACCCCGACTTCCTGTCCATGAACCACGAGGCGCTCTCGGACATCGCGCGCGGGCGGCTCTGGCTCGAGTGGAAGGTGCTGCGCCAGTACCAGACGGCCTACAACGAGTCGCTCGACAAGAACCCCGACATGAACTACCTGATCGCGATCAACACCCGCTACGTCGGGGAGGCCGCGCTCGCCAAGGCCGACCAGCGCGTCGTGGGCCTCGTCGTGAAGTTCATGAACACCTACCTGCGGGCGACGCTCAACCGCCGGCAGGTCCGCACCGCCTACAACATCCTGAACCAGTACCGGCAGCTCGCCGAGTCGATGATCGTCTCGGGCGCGGCGGACCTCGTGACCGAGATCGCCGGCTACCTGCGCTACTACGGGCAGACCGCCCACGGCATGGACCTCGGCTTCGTCACCGAGACGATCTCCTACGACCTGGCGACCCTGTGCGAGGTCGCGCACGAGCTCGACAGCCCGGCCCACGAGGCGCTCCTCGCGGCGCTCCTCGAGCTCGACAAGGAGGCCGAGAGCGAGGCGCAGGAGGCGACGCTGCGCGGCGTCCGCAAGGCCCAGGCGCGGCTCGCGACGTACTACCTGCAGCGCGGCGACGAGGCGACGGCGCGCCGGATCCGCCACGACATGGAGCAGGAGCGCCCCGAGCGCCTGGCCTCGATCCGCGACGAGCTCCTCGCCGTGAAGTCGAAGGACTTCTGGGAGGTGATCGACCGCGGCGCGAACTTCGACTACATGGACGACGCCCGCAAGGCGCTCCTGCGCACGTTCTTCGGCTGGTTCCCGGACATCGACGCCGCCGCGGCGCCGCGCCGGACCCGCCGCCTCGACGCCGCGGCGGTCGGGGCGGGCGCGCCGACGGCGCCCACGGGGGGCGAGCCGGCGCGGCCAGCCGAGGCCGCGCCTGCCGGGAAGGCCCCCTGAGCGGAGCGGGAGGGCCGGGCCAGGCCGACCGCCCGGAGGGAGAGCGGCCGGACACGGCCCGAGCGCGGAGTGGACCCCGCCCGAGCAGCCCCGCCTCGCCCCGCGCCTGCGGGCCCTGCACGGCCTGCTGCGACTACCCCGCCCTGCCCGAGCTCGACAAGCCGGCCTACACGCTCTGCGCCCACGCCTCGTGCGCCGGGTGCGCGATCTACGCGGACCGGCCGGCCCCGTGCCGGGCCTACCGCTGCCTGTGGCTCGACGACGCGCTCGGGCGCGGCGAGGCGGACCGCCCCGACCAGCTCGGGCTCGCCTTCGACCTCCCGGCCGAGATCGAGGACCACCCCGACTACGCGGGCGTCCGCGCGATCTGCGCCCGCGAGCTCTGGCCCGGCGCCCGCCACGGCCCGCGCGCCGCGACGCTCCTGCTCCAGCTCGCGGGCGCCATGGTCGTGCGCCTCGTGGCCCCGGGCGGACGGACCCAGCTCATGGGGCCGCGCGCGCTCGTCGACCTGCTCGCGCAGCGCGCGGCCGCCCGCCGCCCGGGCTGACCGGGGCCGCCGGGCCGCGTTGACGCGGGGCGCGGGCTGGCGCATCGTCCGGGGTCGGCGCGCCCGCGCCGCGGGGAGGGACCCTGGACGAGCCGAGGCGGGTCCTCGTGACGGGCGCCGGCGGGTTCATCGGCTGGCACCTGACGAACGCCCTCAAGGCCCGCGGCCACTGGGTCCGGGGCGTCGACATCAAGGCGCCCGAGTACGGGCCCTCGGCCGCGGACGAGTTCGAGCTGCTCGACCTCCGGCGCTGGGACGCCTGCCTCCTCGCGACGCGCGGCGGGGTCGAGGAGGTCTACGCGCTGGCGGCCGACATGGGCGGCATGGGGTTCATCTCGGCCAACCACGCCCAGATCCTGCACAACAACGCCCTGATCGACATCCACACGCTCGAGGCCGCCCGGCAGCAGGGCGTCCGGCGCTACCTCTACACCTCGTCGGCGTGCATCTACCCGGAGTATCGCCAGACCGAGGCGCAGGTCGTCCCGCTCAAGGAGGAGGACGCCTACCCCGCCCAGCCGCAGGACGCCTACGGCTGGGAGAAGCTCGTGTCCGAGGTCCTCTGCCGCCACTACACGGAGGACCACGGGCTCGAGACCCGGACCGTCCGCTTCCACAACATCTTCGGGCCGCAGGGCACGTGGGAGGGGGGGCGCGAGAAGGCGCCCGCCGCCATGTGCCGCAAGGTCGCGCTCGCCAAGCTCACGGGCGACCCCGTGATCGAGATCTGGGGCGACGGCGAGCAGACGCGCTCGTTCTGCTACATCGACGACTGCGTGGAGGGGCTGCTGCGCCTCATGCGCTCCGACCATCGCGAGCCGCTCAACCTGGGGCAGGACCGCATGGTGACGATCAACGAGCTCGCGGACCTCGTGGCGGCGGTCGCAGGGACCCGCATCGAGAAGCGCCACGTCCCGGGGCCGCAGGGCGTGCGCGGGCGGAACTCGGACAACACGCGCCTGCGCCAGGTCCTGGGCTGGGAGCCCGCGATCTCGCTCGAGGACGGCCTCGCGCGGACCTACGCCTGGGTCGAGGCGCAGGTCCGCGCGAAGCGCGCCGGCGGCGCGGCGCCCCTCGGCTGACGCGCCCGGACGCCCAGGGCCGGGGGCCCCCGCCGCCGCCGCGCGCGGCTCAGGGGCCGCCGACCTCCGCGCGGATCCGCTCGAGCCAGGCGGGCGGCAGGACGCCCACGGGCCGGCAGTAGCCGATCTCGTCGTCGTCCTCGATGAGCTCGCGGGTCGGGACGGCGACGAGCTCGAACGCCCCGTCCGGGCCGCGGCGCAGCCCGCTCCCGCCCGAGTTGCCCGCGTTGATCCGCGCGTCGGTCTTGACCCACACGCGCCGGTCGCCCTCGCGCTGGAAGCCCGACACGACCCCGCGGGTCACGGTCACGCTCGAGCGGCTCTCGTCGCCGCCCACGCTCGGGTAGCCCGCGACCGTGAGCTCCTCCCCGAGCCGCAGGGCCCCGCCGAGCCGGAGGAACGGCAGGCGGAGGTCGGCGGGCAGGCGGCGGTCGAGCGCGTCGCTCACGGGCTCGAGCAGCGCGAGGTCGAGCGCCTGGTCGGCGAAGGCGACGCGCATGAGGAGGACCTGCGCGGGCGGCTCGTCGAGCGCGTCGGGGAAGCTCACGAAGATCCCCTCGCGCCGCAGCTCGCCCTCGTCCTCGAGCACGTGGTAGTTCGTGACCACGAGCCCGCGCGGCGAGACGCACGTCCCCGAGCCGCTCCCGCTCTCGCTCTCGACCTGGACCGTGGCCCGCAGCGCGCGCTCGAGCGGCGTCGCGTCGGCGGCGAGCGGGAAGGGCGGCAGGCGCAGGTCCTCGGGGAGGAGCACCGGCGGGTCGTCCAGCGTGACGACCAGCGCGAGCCGCACGCGCGCGTCGCTCGAGACGAGGCTCGCCACGTCGAGCTCGTAGGCGCCGGGCCGGAGCGGCGGGCTGGAGGCGCCGTCGACCGTGAGCCGCTCGTTGAGCCGCGGCGTCTTCGCCCGCCAGTCCGACCCGTCGTCGTCGTCGTAGTCGGTGACCGGGCCGCCGCGGCGCAGGAACAGGTCGACGTCGCGCGTGGCCCGCAGGACCGCCACGTGGAGGCGCCGCGCGCCGGCCGGGACCTCGAAGCGGAACCGCGCCGCCTTGCGCTCCGCGCGGTCGATCTCGACCTCGACGCGCTCGCCGAGCCGGAGCGGCTGGAGCGGGCTCGCGCTCGCCGGCTGGGGCGGGGGGCGCTCGGCGTCGAACCGCACGGTGACCTCGAAGGGGCCCACGCCCTCGTCGCCCGCGCGCACGATGTCGAGCCAGTAGACGCCCGGGCGGAGCGGGGGCCGCGAGCGGCGGCCGACCCAAAGCGTCTCGTCCCGGCGCTCGCTGTCCGCCCGGTGGTCGGGGTCGCGCTGGTAGTCCTCGATGGCCTGGCCGTGCCGGAGGTAGACGTCCACGTCCGCGCCGGCCCCCCGGGTCGTCACGAGCAGGCTGCGCGCGCCCTCCGGCACGTGGATGCGCCACGTGACCCACCGGTCGCCGCGCGCGGGCAACGTCACCTGCTCGCGCGCATCGCGCCGGACCTCCCGGGCCACCCCGGGCTCGTCGGACGGC
>JANJTH010000143.1 GCA_024711205.1 Planctomycetota bacterium
CCCCGGCCCCCCCGCCCGTCGCCGACGCCATGGAGGAGCCCGGGCGCGCGCCGCCCCGCGCCGACCCGGAGTGGCCGGCGCCCGTGCCCGCCCCCTCCCGCTGACCGCCGACCCGCCGCCCCAGCCCCGAGCTCCGAGGCCCCCATGTGGATCGTGAAGAACACGCTCAAGGCGACCTTGACCCTCAAGGGGCTCGGCGTCTCCCTGCCCGCCGGGCAGCAGCTCGACCTCGACGTGCTCGGGCGGGGCCGGGCCGAGGCCAGCCCGCAGGTGCTCGTCGCGCTCGAGGAGGGCTACCTCGAGAACGTGTTCAAGGCGGCCGAGCCCGCGGCGGGCGCCCTCGACGACGCGCCGACGGGCTACGCGCCGCGCGACGCGGCCCCGCGCGGCATGTCCGGCGCCGAGCTCGAGGCGTTCAAGCGCCGGTTCCTCGACGAGCTGCGCGAGACCATGCCGGTCGTCGCCAAGGGCGACGACCTCGAGCGCGTGCGCGAGGCGATCACGAGCGACGTGCGCCAGCTCGTGGGCGAGATGAAGCTCCTGCGCGAGCGGTTCGAGAGCGCGCGCGGCGAGGTCCGCCACGACCCGCGCCTGAGCGACGTCGAGATGCGCGCGCGGCTCGCGTTCCTCGAGGAGCAGGAGCAGGCGCTGCTCAAGAACTTCGAGAGCCTGGGCAAGCGCGTCGAGCAGGAGCAGGCGGACGGCGACGTCATGGGCAAGGCCGACCTGCTCTCGAACCTGTGACCCCGGGAGACCCCCCCCTCAGCCCGGCGGCCCACGGGGCCGCGGAGACCGCGGAGTAGCGATGGCCAAGGCGATCGACATCGGGACCAGCTTCATCGTCGGCGCGCGCCTCGAGGGCGGGAAGGAGGTCTTCACGACCGAGCGCGACGCGTTCTTCAGCATGCCGCGCGAGGACTTCGCCGAGGAGATGCTCCACGACGCGGGCGCGAAGTTCCTGATCCGCGGCGACGAGCTCTACGTGGTCGGCGAGGACGCGCTCAAGTACTGCATGATCACGGGCCGGCAGGAGGCCTACCGCCGCCCCATGCAGCTCGGGGTGCTCAACCCGAACGAGCAGGAGGCGATCCCCCTGATCGAGCGGCTGATCGAGGGGATCGTGGGCAAGCCCGAGTTCCCGGGCGAGGTGATCGCGGCCACGATCCCGGCCCCGCCGCTCGACCAGAACATCGACGTGACGTTCCACAAGATCGTGCTCGAGCGCTTCCTCAAGAAGCTCGGCTACGACGTGCGGATCCTCAACGAGGCGCTCGCGATCATCTACGCGGCCTGCCCGACCGTGCAGGAGGACGGGGGCGACGCGCCGTTCTCGGGCGTCGGGATCTCGTTCGGCGCGGGCATGACGAACCTGGTCGTCGCGTGGCGGGCCAAGAAGCTGTTCGAGATCAGCGTGGCGCGCGGCGGCGACTGGATCGACCAGAGCGTCTCGAAGGTGCGGAACATCCCGGTCGGGAAGGTCACGCACGAGAAGGAGAAGCTGCTCGACCTGCGGCGGGTCGACCCGCGCAACGCGCTGCACATGGGGCTCGAGATCTACTACGAGGAGCTGATCCGCCACGTCCTCAAGAGCTTCAAGGCGCACTTCCAGTCCACGCAGACGACGGTCACGAACCCGCTCGACGTCGTGATCGCGGGCGGGACGGCGTCGGTGCCGGGCTTCATCGAGCGGTTCGAGGCGCTGCTCGCCGAGGAGGGCGCGCCGATCCCGATCGGGAAGGTCACGCTCGCGAAGGACCCCCTGCGGACGGTCGCCAAGGGCGCGCTCGTGGCCGCGGTGTCCATGGAGAAGAAGAAGAAGGCCACCTCCGGGCCCGCGGGCGCGGCGCCTGGCGGCCCCGGCGCGCCGGCGAGCGCCCCTCCGCCGCGCCCGACGGCGCGCTCCGCCGGCCTGCCGGACGTCGTCGACATCGAGGCGGGGGTCTGACGTGGCCCCGCGCGGCGCCCCCCCGCGCCCGGCGGAGCTCTTCCCGTTCCCGTTCCCGTTCCCGCGGTCTCGCAACGCCCCCACCCCTCTTCCCTTGCCCTCCCTCTTCTCCTCCCTCTTCCCTTCTTCTTCTTCTCCTCCCCCCTCCCGCCGCCCCTGGAGCCCCCCGCGATGACCGACGCCGGCCCGCTCGAGCTCGAGGTCGTGATCGAGCCGGACGTCGTCCCGCGCGGGACGCTCGACGTCCGCGCGCTCGACGCGCCGCCGGGCGCGCGGCCGCCGCGCGTGCGCGTGCTCCCGGGCGGGCTCGTCGTGCCGCTCGAGCCCGCGGCCCCGCCGGTCCGCCCGGTCTCCGGCCGGGTCACGCGCGCCGAGGCGACCTGCGCGGACGTGGCCGACACCGGGGCGATCGCCTTCTCCCTGCGCGCCCAGCCCGCGCCCGCTCTTGCGTCCTCGGCCGCTCCACCGCCGACGCCCGCGCCCGCGCCCCCGGAGCCCGGCCCCGCCGCCCTCGACCTGGCGACGGACCTCCCGGCGCGCGAGTCGACGGCCGCCCTCGACGCCCTGGAGGCCGCCGCGGCGGCGCCTGTCCCGCCGCGGCCGGCCGCTGCGGACCCCGGGCACGGCCGTTCGCTCGACGTGCCCCGCGAGCCGTTCGAGCAGGCGAGCCTGGCCGAGGTCTCGGTCCTGTGGACGCTCGGGCGGTTCCTGGCCTACCTCCTCGTCCTGACCGCCTCGGTCCTCGTGATCTACGTGCACCTGTGGGGGATCGCCCCCTGGCAGCGCAAGGACGACGGGGCGCCGGGGCCCTCGCTCGTCGCCGTCGCCCCCGAGGCCGGGCAGCCCGGGCCCACGGAGCCGCCGCCCGCCGAGCCCACGCCCGCCGAGCCCACGCCCGCCGAGCCCACGCCCGCCGAGCCCCCGCCCGCCGAGCCCACGCCCGCCGAGCCCACGCCCACCGAGCCCACGCCCACCGAGCCCACGCCCACCGAGCCCACGCCCACCGAGCCCACGCCCGCCGAGCCCACGCCCGGCCCGGCCCCGTCGCTCGAGGACCTGCGCGCGCTCGCGTCCGGCGCGGGCGCCGGCGGGCAGGTGGGCGTCGAGGAGGAGACGCCGGGGATCGTCGCGCGGATCGAGGGGCTCCGCGCGCAGGCCGCGCGCGCCCTCGAGGTGCCGGACCTGGACGCGGCCGCGGACGCGCTCGAGCGCCTGCTCGCGCTCTCGCCCGAGGACGGCGACGCCCTGTTCCGGCTCGGGCTCGTGCTCGAGCGGCGCGGCGACCGCGCGGGCGCCGAGGCGCGGCACCGCGCGGCGGCGGCCGCCTCGCCGCGCGACGCCCGCCCGCTCAACCAGCTCGGCCTGCTCCTGCTCGCGCGAGGCGACGCGCAGGGCGCGCGCGCGGCGCTCGAGCAGGCGCTCGCGCGCGCGCCCGAGGACCCCGACGTGCTGACGAACCTCGCCAACCTCGTCGAGCGGACGGCGCCGGCGCAGGCCCACCCGCTGCTCGACAAGGCGCTCGAGCGCGACCCGGCCCACGGCCCGGCGCGCCTCGCGCGCGCCCGCGTGC
>JANJTH010000165.1 GCA_024711205.1 Planctomycetota bacterium
GCCCGGCGACGAGGGCCCGGTCCGTCTGGCGCCCGGCGACCAGGCGGGCCTCGAGGACGCGCTGGCCCGGCTCGCGCACCACGCGCCGCCGCCCGCGGCCGTCGAGCCCCCGACCCCGGACGACGCGCCGGGCCACGGGTCGGCGCACGAGGCGGCGGCCGGGCCGGGCGAGGGCGGCCCGGGACCCCTCGCGCTCGCGCCGGGCGAGGTCCGGCAGGTCGCGCTCGAGGCGCTGGCAGCCCTCGGGACGCCCGGCGCGCGGGCGACGCTCCGCGAGGTCGCCCGCGCCGCGGCGGACCCGGAGGACCGCCTCGTGGCCGCCCTCGCGCTCGGGCCGGGCGAGCCGGAGGCCACGGCCGCGCTCTCGGCCCTCGCGGGGCTCGCCCAGGCCGACCCCGTGGGCGACGCGGCGCGCGGCGCGCTCGGCCAGGACGCGGCCGGCCCCCACCCCCCACCCCGAGGACGGTGACCGTGACCCCGCGCGCGCTGCTCCCGCTCGCCCTCGCCGCCCTCGCGCTGTCGGCCTCGCCCGCGCGCGCCCGGGGCTACGAGGAGCACCTGACCCACCGCCCGCGGCTCGCCTTCGACGGGCGCGACCGGGCCCACGTCGAGCGCACGCGCGACCGCCTCCTCGCGCGCGCGCAGCCCTGGGCCGACGCCTACGCGCGCCTGCGGGACCTGGCCGAGACGGGCCGGACCGTCCCGCACGGGGCCCATCCGTGGCGCAGCCAGCCCGACCCCTACGTCGCGCTCTACGGGCAGGAGGTCCACAACGGGCTGGTCGCCCGGGCCAAGGCCGTCGTCGTGTGGCTCGCGACCGAGGGCGTCGACCCGGCGTGGCGGCCGCTCCCGCGCCTGCCCGGGCAGGCGACGCCGCGGGGCTGGCTCGAGCAGCAGGCGCGCGAGGCCGTGGCCGTCCTCGACGGCGCCTACGACCGCTGGACCGGCTGGCGCGGCTGGGACAGCCTGCGGCGCGGGATCGTCTCGTCGGAGTCCCTGCTCGTCCACATGCAGGCCTGGGACCTCCTCGCCGCGCTCCCGGCCGGCTGGGGGCTCGACCTGGGGCCGTCGCGCGAGCGCCTCGCGCGCCTCGCCGAGGACCACCGCTTCTGGGGGATCGCGCTCCGGCCCATGCAGAACAACCACGGGCTGCGCGTCGACGCGGCCGTGGGGGCGGCCGGCGTGTGCTTCAACCGCCACGACCGCTACCGCTGGTGGAAGCCCGGCACGTGGTGGGCGAACCCGCGCGGCTGGGTCGAGCGAGGGCTCGACACGTGCGACCCCGACCGGCGAGGCAGCACGCTCCGTCGCCAGGTCGAGGCCGGCAGCTACGCCGAGGGCACGAGCTACCACGCCTACGCCGAGGAGATGTACGCGCCCTTCTTCTGGGCCTACGCGCGGTTCGACGGCGCCCGCCCGCTCTGGCAGAGCGCGCGGCTCGACCGCGTGACCCGCTGGAGCGTCGCGCTCCGCCTGCCCGACGGGCAGCGGCCGCCCGTCGACAACGCGCGCGTCGCGACGCTCGCGACCGGCTGGTGGACGAACCGGCTGCCGCGCGGGTCGCGCGACGCGGCCCAGCGCCGCCTGTTCGGCGGGGACTGGGCCGACCAGGGGCACCCGGGGCTGTTCGGGGCGCGCGGGCTCGAGCTGCTCGCCGCGTGGGACCCGCGCGACGACGACGCGCAGGCGCTCGCCGCCTGGGCCGCCCCGGGGGAGAGCGCCTTCCTGCCCGAGGAGGGGGCGGCCGTGCTCCGCGCGGGCGGGGGGCGCGACGCGGCCTGGGCCATGCTCCAGGCCGAACACGGCCCGGCGCGCGAGGCGGGCCGCGGGCACGAGAGCGTCGACCCGCTCCACTTCCTCGTCGCGGCCGAGCGCGACCTCATCGCGCTCGCGCCGGGCTACGCGGGCTGGACGACCGTGGAGCGGACCCGCAAGGCCGAGCACCACAACGTGCTGCTCGTGGACGGCGAGGGCCCGAAGCCGCCTCGCAACCTCGTCGGCTGGGCCGCGCGCGGGGCCGACGCGTTCCTCGAGGCGCGGAGCCCGCGCACGTCCCACGGGGCGCGCCTGCAGTCGGCCGCGGGGCGGACGGCCTACCGCGGGGCCGCGCTGCGCCGCACGCTCGCGCTCGTGGGCGACCGCGTGGCCGTGATCGAGGACCGCGTCGAGGACGAGCCCTCCATGTGGCCCTTCCGGCGGCGCGTCGCGCGCGACTGGACGGCGCAGGTCCACCTGAACGGCGGGGGCGACCGGCGCGGGCCGGCCGCGCTCGCGCCGCTCGGGGCGACGTTCGCCACGCACCTGCGCGGGGTCCCCGTCGAGGTCGCGGTCGACTCGACGCGCGGCCGCCCGCGGCTCGCGCTCGAGCGGAGCTTCGACGCGATCGGCGGCGGCTACGGGGGCGGCGCGAGCGAGCACGCCGTCCTGCGCGCGACCGCCCGCGGCGAGCGCGCGAACCTGCTCACGGTGCTCTGCTGGGGCGTGCCGGGCCAGGCGCCGGCCGCGCCCGTCCGGCTGCTCGACCGCCCGGGCGCCTGCGCGCTCGCCGTGACCTGGTCGGACCTGACGGTCCTCGCGCTCACGCAGGAGGCGCCGGGCCGGCTCGCCGTCCCGGCCACGGCGACGACGCCGGCGCTCGAGACGGACGCGACGCTCGCGATCGTCGCCTGGAGGGCCGGTGCGCCGTGGGCGGTCGTCGCGCACGACGCGACGACGCTGCGCGCGGGGGCGCTCTCGCTCACCCGCGCGCAGCGCGGCACGCTCTCGCAGTAGCGCGGGCGCCCCCGCCGCCCGCCGGGACGTGCGCCGAGCCGCTGCGCCTCGGCGCGAGGGCCTGGCTCGGTCCAGGCGCGCCGGCGTCGTCAGCGGTCGTTCACGCCGAGGGTGAGCCCGCTCGACTGCACGACCACCCCGTCGAAGCGGGCGGGCTCCCCTCGTCCTTGCGCGGCGAACAGGCGCGCGTCGACCTCGAACGAGGTCGGGAAGCGCAGCGGCTCGCCGAGCGGCTCGAGCGGCCCGTCGGGCGGCCCACAGGCGGCCAGGATCAGGTCGCCGCGGCGCTCGAGCCGGAGGCGGACCGGCGCGCCGGGCGGCCAGGACCGCCCGACCAGCGGGGTGTACCAAACCGGCCCGCGCTGGGACACGAGCCACACCCCGGGGCGGGCGTTGAAGTAGGTCGCCCCGGTCACCTGGAGGCGGATCGAGTCGAAGCGGCCGGGCCCCCCCACGAGGGCCAGCCCGGCGGAGGCGTGCTCCGTCGGCGCGGCGGTGAGCGTGGCCTCGAGGCGCACGTCCCCCGCGACGCCCCGGATGGCCCTGTACGGGGCCGTGCGGAGCTGCTCGACCCAGTCGCCGCGGGCCTCGAGCGTGACCCCGCGCGCGCGCAGGTCGCCCAGGGTGAGTCGGTCCCCCTCGACCTCGAGCGCGTCGGGCAGGTCGCGCAGCGGGCCGCTCTGGCGGGGGACCCCCGCGTCCGCCGGCGCCGGGGCGCCGCCGTCCCAGCGCCCGACCCAGCGGATGCGCCGCATGAGGTGGGGGTTGACGGGCGCGATCGCGTCGAGGCGCAGGAGGGTGGCGCCGAGGCTCGGGAGGTCGCGGGCGAGGGCGAGCGTCGCGGCCCGCGCTCGTTCGTCGACCAGGACCGTGACGGCCCGTCGCGACCAGGTGAACCCGACCTCCGTGGGGGTGGGCGACGGGTCGCGCCGGCGCGCGAGGTCCACGTGCTCCAGCGCGATCGCGGTCTCGTTGGTGCCGTGCCTGAGCTGGATCCCCCCCTCCCGCCCGCCGGCGAGGTTGGGGTGCAGGATCACCTCGACGTTGCACGCGGCGCCCCCGTGCGCGCCCGCGACGGAGACGTGCGCGACGTGCTCGAGGCGGAAGCGGCTCCGGTACATGGCCGGCCCCTCGGTGAGGAGGCCTTCGGGCACGCGGTCGCCCCGCGAGCGGACCGCCTCGACGGCGCGCGGAGGGAGGTCCTGCCGCAGGTCCGCGACGACGACGAGCAGGTCGAACGGGCCGGGCAGCGCGGGCAGGCCGAAGCGGTCGGCGAACTCCCCGCAGCGCGCGATGCGCGCCGCGCGGATCGGGTCGGGGTCGAAGGAGCCCGGCGGGGCGTCGGCCGGCGAAGTCGGCGGGGCGGGGAGCCCCCGCGCGACGGCGGCCTGCGCGGCCAGGGCGGCCGACGCGCGCGGGTCGACCACCGAGGCGGCGGC
>JANJTH010000181.1 GCA_024711205.1 Planctomycetota bacterium
CGAGCCGGGCGACGGCCAGCGCGCCCCAGGGCGGCCGGGCGAAGGCCGGGGGCGCGAAGGGCGGCCGGGCGAAGGCCGGCGGGGCCCCGCGCGCGTCGGCGAGCGCGCTCCTCGGGGGCGCGGGGCCTGGCTTCGACCTGCTCGCGGCGCTCCTCTCCGACCCCGGGCCGCGTGACGAGGAGGCGCTGCGCGACCGCGCGCTCCGCGAGGCGCCCCCGCTCCCGGGCGAGGCGGCGTGGCTCGCGCAGGCGCTCGAGACGACGCGGGCCTGGATGGTCGAGGCGGTGGGCGGCTGCGCGCGGTTCCGCGCGGTCGGGCGCTGGATCGCGGCGCACCTGCGCGACGGCGGCGGCAAGGTGCTCGTGTTCTGCCAGGAGCGCGAGGTCGTCGACGAGCTGGCCGCCGACCTGTGCCAGGCGCTCGGCGAGGGGGTCGCGCTCGCGTTCCACCACGGGCTCGACGACGCGCGCCTGTCCGACGTCGCGCTCCGCTTCCAGGCGCACGACGGCGGCTGCCGCGTGCTCGTCTCCGACGAGCTTGGCGGCGAGGGGCGCAACTTCCAGCACGCGGCGGCCGTCGTCCACCTCGACCAGCCGTGGGCCGTGGCGCGGCTCGAGCAGCGGATCGGCCGCCTCGACCGGATCGGCCGCCTCGCCTCGCGCCCGGTCCTGTCCGTCGCCGTCGTGGGGCCGTCCCCGGTCGAGCAGGCGCTCCTGCGCCTCCACCGCGACGTGTTCCGCGTCTACGAGCGGTCGCTGGGCGGGCTCGAGCTCGTGCTGCCGCGCCTCCAGCGCGGGCTCGCCGAGGCCGCCTGCCGCGGGGCCGCCGCGCTCGCGGCCGAGGAGGCGCCCGTCGGGCGCGCGGTCGCCGAGGCCCTCGAGGCCGAGGACCACGCCTACGAGCGGAGCCTCGACGCGGCCCGCGCGGCCCTCGAGGAGGCGACGGAGCAGGCGGAGGTCCTCGCGGCCGTCGACGGGGCCGACGACGTGCGGGCCCTCTCGGCCTGGGGGTCGCAGCTCGGGGTGTCGTTCCGCACGCTCACCGAGGACACCTGGCTCGCGTCGTGGAGCTGGGGCCACCTCCGGCGCCCGCTCCCGGGCCTGCCGGCCCCGCCGGCCCCGCCGCCGGGCACCGGCCTCGACGATGGGGACGGGGCCCGGGACGACGGCGGCGGGCGCGCGCGCCGCCGCGGCACGTTCTCGCGCCTGCGGGCGCTCGAGGACGAGGCGCTCGAGCTGTTCGCGCCCGGGCATCCGCTCGTCGACGCCCTCGCGCGCGACTGCGCGACCACCGGCGCCGGCCGCTGCGCGGCGATCGTCGCGGACCTGGGCCCCGAGCGCCGCGGGCGGGTCGCCCTCGTCGTGCTCGGCCGCACGGCCTTCGACGCGGGCGCGTGGGGCGACCGGGCGCCGCCGCCCGGCCTCGTCTACCGCGCGCAGTCGCGGGCCTGGCCGCAGCTCCGCGCCGTGACGGTCGAGCTGGCCCCGACGGGCCCCGCCCCGGGGGCGGCCCAGGCCCAGGCGTGGACGGCGGCCGTGCGACCCGGCGACGACCTGCTCGCGCGCCTGCGCGGGCCGACCGCCTCGCCCGCGCGGCCCGGCCGCCGCGTCGCCCCGGCCGCCGAGTGGCAGACGCTCGACCGCGACGCGCTCGCGCGCCGCGTCTCGCTGGCGCCCCTCTGGGCCGCGACCCGCGCGGGCGTCGGCCTCGCGCTCGCGGCGATCGGGGCCGAGCGCGCGCCGGAGGTCGAGGAGGCGTGCGCGCAGCTCCGCGCGGACCTCGCGCACGACCTGGGCTACTACCGCGGGGTCGCCGCCCGCGAGGAGGGCCAGGCCCGCGCGGCCGCGGAGCTCGAGCTCGAGCTCCGCGAGCGCCTGCTCGCGAGCGTCGCCGGCGAGCGGGTCCACCTCGAGGGCGTGCTCGTCGTGCTCGGGGGGCCGTGAGGCGCGACGGGCCGGAACCCGCGCCCGTCGGTGGGGTCGATCGCGCGACCCCGCGGCGGTCCCTCAGGCCCGCTCTTGCTTCGCGCGCGCGCCCTTCTTCTTGGCCGTCGCGGTCGGCGGGGCCTTGGCGACGAAGCGGTGCTCCTCGACGAGGCGCAGGAGGTCGAACGACGAGACGACGCCCACGACCTTCTTCTCGTGCGTGACGAGGAGGTGGTGGATCTTGTGGTTGCGCATCATGCGCGCGGCGACCGAGACGTCCTCGTACTGCGGGACCGTGTAGAGCTTCTCGCCCGCGAGCGCGCTGAGCGGGGTCGCGTCCTTGAGGTCGGGGGCGACGAGGTCGCTCGTCGTCACGATCCCGACCGGCGTGCCGTCGGGGTCGACGATCGGGAGCGCCGAGAAGCCGTGGCTCGCGAGCGTGGCGCGCGCGTGGGCCACGGTCGTGTGCCGCGACGCGGTGACGGGGGACGCGGTCATGATCTCTTCGACCTTGGCGTTCATGCGCTTCCTTCGGCCGCGCGCAGGCTGGCGCGCAGGTGTGACCGCAGAGCGTAGCGCGAACGGGGTGCCAACGGGCGGCGCCGGCAAGTCCTGCGACGGCGTCGCGCGGGAGGAACGGGCCTCTAATCGTCCGTCAGCATCTCCGGGGTGACCCACGCGGCCTTGAGCGGCGGGGCCAGGTGCTCGCCGTGGACCGCGTGGACCCACAGGACGACGGCGCCGTCGAAGCGCGCGAGCCGCTGGAGGTCGACCGCGAACCGGGCCGTGACCGGGCCGGGCGCCGCGGGGTCCGGGATCGGGTCGTAGCTCGGGACCTGGAGCTCGATCACGGCCGGGCCGGGGCGGTCGGTCGCGACGACGACGAGCGTCACGCGCAGGACGGCCGTGGCGTCGGCGTCGCCCACGTCCTGCCAGCCCGTGCCCTCGGGCTCGGCCGGCGCCGGGCGCACGACCTCGCTCCGACGCGGGACGACCCGCAGCGCGCCGCGCAGCCGGCAGCCGCGCCCGACCACCGACACCGGGTCGACGGCGAGCGCGAGGCCCGCCTCGGGCGGGTCGGGCGCGTCGTCGGGGCGGTAGCTCGGCAGCCCGTCCGCCTCGAGCGCGGGCGGCGGCGCAACGTGCTCGGGGAAGCCCTGCCGCCGCTCGGCCAGGTAGCGCGCGACCTCGGGGTCCTCGTAGGCGGGCGGCGGCGCCTCGAGGGCGACCCGGAGCGGGGCCGAGCGCTGCCCGTGCAGCACGAGCGCGAGCTGCCATGTGCCCGCCTCCCAGGGCAGACGGGCGAGCTCGCGCAGCTCGAGCCGCCGGACGACGGACCCGAGGCCTTTGGGGACCGGCCCGCGCGTCGGCCGGGGTGGCCGCGCGGGCGGGAGCTGGTCGGGCGGCACGAGCCGCACCGCGCGCGTCTCGCCCGAGGGGAGGCGCGTCGCCACGAGCACGCCGTGCCGCGCGAGGTCGACCTCGCGCATGGCCGCGAGCTCGTCGACCCGCAGCGCGAGCGCGGGCAGCGTGTCGCGGGCCGCGAGCGGGACCCGCGCCGGCCCGTCGAGGATCGGCCCCCGCAGCCCGGCCGCGAGCGCGCGGTCCGTGAGCGCTCCGTCGGCCGGCAGGGGCCCGTCCCAGAACGCCGCGTCCTCGAGCCCGAGCACGCTCAACGCAGCGCCTTCATGTCGAACGCGCGCGTGAACTTCTGGCAGTGCTCGCAGAAGCCGACGTTGCGGGCCGGGTCACCGAGCTGCCCGTACATCACGCAGGTCCCGAGCCGGTCCTGGGTGAGGCCGTCGTACGTGGCGAGCCCCTGGTCGGCCGGGGTCATGCCGAAGTTGCAGTGGCCACCCACGTGGCCCTTGAGCTGGTAGCCGTGCGGGTGGTCCGTGAACGCGAGCCCGGGCGGGCAGTAGAACGCCGCCTCCCAGCCCTCGGCCGGCGAGTGCTCGGCCGCCGCCTGGTGCATGCAGTGCCCGACCTCGTGGGTCAGGAGGCAATTGAACTGCGCGTCGTCGCCCGAGTCGCGGGCGAGCGCGACCTGCTCGCGGAACGCCCACCCGGCGAAGCCCGTGCTCGCGACGCAGAGGTCCGCGTCGATCAGGAGCTTGCCGCCGGCCGCGATGATCCGCCCGGGGGTGGCCTCGTCCTCGCTCAGGTCCGGCTCGTCGTCGGGGTTCGGGATGTAGATCGTGAGCTCCTGGTCCCCCGTCGCCTGGCAGATGATCCACGCCTCGGGGATCACCCCGGACTTGTTGCGCAGCTCCTCGGGGACGCTCGCGTCGGTCGGGCCGGTCCAGCGGCACCCGCGGACCGGGAAGTCCCCGTCGTGGACGGCGCGGTCGAACAGCGTCATGCCGTCGGGCGCCGGGAGCGGGATCGTCAGCTCGAGCGCCGTCGCCTCGACCGCCCGCACCTGCTGCGAGTAGGGCGCGCCCGTGTGGTCCGTGCCGTGGCACACGCGGTTGCACACGACGACGTGGAGCCCGCGATCGCCCTGCCGCGCCAGGAACACGGTCTCGGAGAAGTGCAGCCAGTTGTGGTTTCCGACGATCGCGACGTCACCCTCGGGCGGGTCCCCGTCGAGGTTCCAGAACCAGATCCCGGGGACGAGCGAGAGCCCCTGCTTGCCGGGGACGCCGCTCCCCGCGGCCGGCCCGGCCCCGAACGGGACGACGTCGCCGTCAGGGTCGAAGGAGACGCCGCACGTGTCGAACCAGCCCGTGGCTGTCCCGATGTCCGGCCACGCGACGTCCGGCGCGAGCGTCTTCTGGTACCAGGTCTGCCGCCAGTTCGTGACGACGAGCTTGGCGTCCTCGCACTCGTCGTTGCAGCCGATCGAGATCGTGACCGCGTCGCGCCCCGCGAGCCCGAGCTCGAGCTCGAACGTCACCTCGCCCTGGTCCGCGGCGAGCGCCAGCTTCAGCCCCTTGCAGCGGTCCCCCTGGGCCCAGGGCTGGGCGGCCCCCCCCACGAGCTCGCGGACGGGGTCGTTGCGCTTGCTCAGCTCGTCCGCGGGCGGCCACTCCACCTTCACGTAGACCTCGTCGCCGGCCTTCCCCTCGGCCTGCGGGTGGACCGCGACCCGGCAGCGCAGGCGCGAGCCGCGCTCGGGGTGCGCGGGGTCCGCGTCGAGGTTCACGAGCTGTCGGTGCGCGTGGAACTTCTCCTCGCGGTCGGAGCCCGTCCCGTCGGCCTCGAACGTTCGCCGCCCGCCCTCGCCCTCGCCCTCGGGGCTGGGCCACAGGAACGCCACACGCTTCAGCTTGCGCAGCTTCGCCTTGCGGGTCGGCCCGGTCCGGTCGAGCCACTCGACGACGGCGATCGGCCCCGTCCACTCGACCTCGACGTCGCCCGGCGGGAGCCCGACCTCGCGGAACTTGCCCGCCGAGCCGGTCGAGCCCGTGCGGAGCTGCTCGCCGTTCACCTTGAGCGCGTAGGTGCAGTCGGGGAGCGCCGCGTCGTCCTCGCCCACCGACTCGATCTCGACCCAGTCGAGGTAGACCTCCAGCTCCTGCGAGCGGTGCTTCTGGATGTCGACCTCGACCACGTAGTAGACGCGGAGCCCCCGGTGCTCGCCCTCGGGCTGGATGTCCGGCTCCCAGCGCGCCGTCGCCTTGCCCCCCACGAGCTCGCCCTGGAGCGTCGTGACGAGGCTGTCGTCGTCGGCCCGGTAGATCTCGAACGTCGCCTGGACGCACTCCTCGGGCGCGCCCTCGACGTCCATCTCGAGGTCGACCGTCCCGTGCGTCACGACGTACTGGATCTCGTCGCAGGTGCCGGCGTCGCTGTCGAAGTCGCTCACGGCGCTCCTCCTCCGGTCGTCATGGCGCTCACGCCCCCCCGCCCACGGCGCTCGAGGGCACCACCGCGGTCCGGTGCGGCCCCGACGCGTGCTCGCCCGCGAGCAGCCAGACCGCCCAGGAGCCGCCGCGGAGGCGTCGCCCCTCGGGCAGCGCGAGCAGGTCGAGGTGCAGGTGCCCCGCGACCTCCGCCGGCGGCGCGGCCGGGTCGAGGGGCGCGTCGACGGGGACCTGGAGCGGCCAGACCTGGGGCCGCCCCGCGGGCAGCGGGCAGGCCACGAGGACCACGGGCAGCACGGCGGTCGCCCCGGCGTCGCCCACGTCCTGCCACACGAGCCCGCGCGCGCGCGCGTCCGCGAGGCGGGTCGCCTCGCGCGCCTCACGCGCCTCGGCCTGCTCCCAGGTCTCGTCCGGCGTCGGCGCCTCGCGCGGGGCGGACGGGGCGGCCTCGTCGTCCTCGGGGGCAGGCCGGACGACGTGCCGGGGGAGGAGCGGCAGGCGGAAGCTCGCGCGCAGCATGCAGCGCGCGGCGCGCCGCGGCTCGAGCTCGACCACGCGGTCGAGCGTCACCGCGAAGCCGCGCGCGTCGGGGACGGGCGGGGAGGTCTCCTCGTCGCGCTCGTAGCTCGGGTAGGGGTGGTCGATCGGCGGCCACACCGGCTGCGGGTAGGCCGGGCGCCGCCGCGCGGCCAGGAACTGCGCGACGTCGGGGTCCCGCGCGAGCGCGCCCCCCGCGCGCACGAGCCGGACCGTGACCGGGTTCGACGCGTGCTCGCCCTGGAACAGCGTCACGCGGAGGGTCCCCGGCCGCCAGGGCAGCCCCAGCCGCTCGCGCAGGTCGTGCACGTAGAGGTTCGCGGTCAGCCCCTCGCCCGGGTCCTCGTCGAGGTCGGCGGCGGGGCGCCGGGGCGGCGGGCGCCCGCCCTTCTCGCGGGCGAAGCCGCCCGCCCACGCCTCGCCGCTCTCGAGCCGCAGCGCCACGCCCACCGCGTCCTTGCGGAACGCCGAGCGCGCCGCGTCGCGCAGCGACGCCGACCGGAGCGTCACGAGCGGGAGCGTGGCGCGCGCGTCGAGGTCGACCTCGTCGGGCGCGGCGATCCGCAGGCCCAGGAACCCGTCGTCGGCCGCGCGCTCGAGGAGCGCCAGCTCGTCGCGCTGCGGGGCGTCCCAGAACTGCGCGCGCTCGAGGCGGAGCTCGACCACTAGGACCTCATCGTCGTCATGGCCTGCGCCTTGACGTAGGGCTTGCAGTCGGCGCAGAAGCCGTCGGCCGCCGACGACGGGTCGGAGGACGGGCCCGACCCGTACATCACGCAGTCGCCGAACACCGACGACCCGTCGGCCTTGCACAGGTCGCCGTAGTCGTCCTCGTCGGTCGCGTCGCCGGCGAGGGCCTCGACCCCGCCCTTGCCGTCCCGCTTGTGCGTCGCCGCGGCGTTCAGCCCGTGCGCGCAGTGCGGGCCCGAGTGCCCGTGGTAGTTGTAGCGGTGCGCGTGGTCGTCGAGGACCAGCCCCTTGGGCGGCGCGTTCGTCTTCGAGGGGGCCTGCCGGAGCGTGTGCCCCAGCTCGTGCGTGATCGTGTCGTTGAAGCAGTCCGACCCCGGCGTGAGCACGATGAGCTGGTGCGGGCCGTCCGACTCGCCCAGGTACGGCCCGAGCGCGTAGGTGAGGGTCAGCGTCACGCGCACCGGGAAGTGCGCGTCGTCCGTCCCGTCGCCCACGAGGTCCCCCGGCCCGCTCCCGCCGCCGGGGAGCGTGACCAGGACCCGCCGCGTCTGCTGCGTCCGGTCGACCGCGACGTCCGCCGCCGCGAGCTTGCCCTTCTTCCCGTAGCCGGGCTTGCCCTTGGGGGCCGTGCTCGTCCAGCTCCCCGAGACGAGCGGGTGCTTGCCGTCGGCGAGGTTCTTCTGGAACACCTCGCCGTCGAGCGCGGGCGACCAGTCGGTCGCCTTCTTCAGGTCGAACGAGACGAGCTGGCGGAGCGGGGCCTTCGACTTGGCCGACTCCCAGGCGTCGTACTGCTTGTCGCAGATCATGACGTGGTTGCCGAGCGGCTTCTTGTCGTCGACGAACTGCTTGCGGAACCAGGCCGCGTTGTGCGAGCCGATCACGAGCAGCAGGTCGCCCGCCGTCCCGCCGAACTCGGCCGCGTCGACCCACGCGCCGGGCAGGTCCTTGGGCGTGTCCTTGCGCTCGAACGTGAGCTCCTTGCTCTGCTCGTAGACGACGAACACGTCGGCGAGGTCGCCCTCGGCCCGCGACAGGTCGTGGACCGCCGAGGCCTTGTTCCGGGTGAGCTGGTAGAAGACCTTGCGCCAGTTCGTGATCGTGACCTCGGCGTCCTCGCAGGTGTCGGTCCCGCCGACCTTCACGGTCACCTGGTCGCCGCCCGCGAGCCCGAGCTCGAGCTCGAACGTCGCCTCGGCCCCGTCCTTCTTGAGCTCGACCGCGATCCCCGGGTCGGGGTCCGACCAGGGCTGGACCGCGCCCTTCACGAGCTCGCGCTTCGGCTGCTCGCGCGGGCTCAGGTCGGCGGGCGCGGGGTACACGATCTTGGCGTAGACGACGTCCCCCGCGCGGCTCGGGCCGTCGTCGGGGTGGACGCCCACGCGGACCTGGAGCCGGTTGCCCTGCTCGGGCTTCTTCGGGTCCTTCTTCAGGTTCACCCACTGCTTGTGGTCGCCCTCGGGCGGCCAGAGGAGCTGGGCCTTGAAGGACTTCTTGAGCTTGGCCTTCTTCTTGCCCGCCGTGTCCTCGACCCACTCGACGAGCCGGAGCGGGGCGCGCCACGTGATCTCGACCTCGCCCGGCGGCACGTTGTCGACCGTGTAGGTCCCCGAGGACCCGGTGCTGCCCTTGATCTCCTTCTTGCCGACCTCGAGCACGAACGAGGCGTCCGCGAGCGCGCTCCCGTCCTCGAGCTGCGAGGTCACCTCGACCTTCGCGAGGTAGACCTCGAGCTCGGGCGAGACGGTCTTCACGCCGTTCACCTCGCACGTGTAGTAGACGCGCAGGCTCCGGTCCTCACCGTCGGGCTCGGGGCCCTTGGCGACCCACTTCGCGACGGCCTTGCCCTTCTTGATCGTGCCGTCGACCGTGTCGACCTGCTCGTCCCCGTCCACCTTGAGCACGGTGAACGTGACGGGGGCCCCCTCCTCGCCGCCCTGCACCTTGAGCTCGAGGGTGGCCTCCTTGTCGACGGGGACCTGCTTGACCTTCGCGGTCGCGGAGCCGCTCACGGGTCCTCCTCGCGGCTAGCGCCGCAGCTCCAGCTCGTGGGGGCCGGACACGTGCTCGCCCGCGAACGCCCACAGGACGTAGCGCTGCGCGGTCCGGTGCTTCATCGCGGGGTGCGCGAGCAGGTCGAGCGCGAACCAGGCCGTGGCGACCCCGCCGCCGCCGCGCGCGTCCGCGAGGGGCTCGGCCAGCGGCTCGACCGCTGGCACGCGGAGCGGCACGACGAACGGGCCCACGACCGGGTCGCCCGCGAGCACGAGCGTCACGGGCACGACGGCCGTCGCGTCGGGGTCGCCCACGTCGAGCGGGGCGCCCTCGGCGTCGGGCCGCACGACGGCCCCCGCGGGGACCCGCGCGCGCAGGGCCCCGCGGACGACGAGGGGCTGCCCGGCCGCGGCCCGGCGCGGGACCCGGAGCTCGAGCGCCTCGCCCGACGGAGGCAGGCGCGGGGACTCGGGCGCGCGGCGGTAGCTCACGCCGGGCGCCGACGCCGGCGGGTCGATCGGCGCCGGGCGCCGCGCGGTCTGGCGCTCGAGGCGCAGCGCCTCGACGGCGGGGTCGACCCAGTCGAGCCGCGCGCGCTCGAGCGCGACGCGCGCCCGGTTCGAGGCGGCGGCCCCCAGGTGCACGCCCACGAGCCACGTCGCCGGCTCGCGCGGGACGCGCAGCCGCTCCTCGAGGTCGACCACGAACTGCGTGGTCGAGACCCACGCCGCGTCACCGCCGGCCCCCCACCCGTCGTCGCCTTCGGCCTCGCCGCCGGGGGGCTCGTCCCCCTCGTCGAGCGGGGCCCCGCCCCCGGGCGAGGGGTCGGGCTCGACGAGCAGGTCCGCGCGCGCCTCGCCCGTGTCGAGGCGCACCGCGACCACGAGGGCGTGCTCGGTGAACCCCGGGAGCGCCTCGGCGCCGCGCACGTAGCCGACGACCGGCAGCCCGGGGTGCCCCGCGTCGAGCGGGACGCGGGCGGGCGCGTCGATCGCGACGCCCACGAGCTCGGCCGCGTCGAGGCGCGCCGAGACCTCGGCGCGGGTCCGGTAGGGCGCCCGCCAGAAGTCGTCGGGCGCGAGCCCGAACGAGCCCACGGTCGCGGCGGCGGTCACTCGTCCTCCTCCGGCGCGGGCGGCTCGCCCGGCGCGGGCTCCTCCTGTGGCTCGTCCGGGTCCGCGCCCGCGGGCGGGGCGCCCCCGGCGAGTGCGCCGACGTGCGCCGACGCGATGCCGCGGGCCTCGTCGGGCCGGAGCACGAACACGTCGGTCGACGACACCATGAGCCACGCCGGGCCGGTCGACGGCAGCCGCTTGCCGAGCCCCGGGCCCACGACCCGGTGCCCCTCCGGCCCGTCGAGCAGGAGGACGGCCGCGGGCCGCTCGGCGACCCCCGCGACGTCGAGCAGGCGCTCGCCCGGCTCGAGGGCCCAGGCCCCGGCCGCGACCGTCGCGGGCGGGCCGCCCTCGTCGCCGTCGCCGCCCTCGGGCGGGGGCTCCTCGAGGTCGAACGGCGCCGCGACCGCGCGCAGGACGGGCCGTGCCTCGTGGTCGTCCGCCGCCGGGTCGTCGCGCACGACCACGAGCGCGTAGCCGACCCCGGCGGCCTGCACGAGCGCCCAGCCCGCGGCCTCGCGCGGCTCCTCCCAGAGGAGCGCGCCCGGGCCGCCCGCGAGGTCGTGCCGCCAGAGCCGGAGCGCCCTCCCCTCGCGCGCGAGCCGCACGAGCGCGCCCGCGCGCGGGTCGTCCTCGCCCGCGGACCACACGACGCCGCGATGCAGCGCGGCGCCCGGGGCCTCGACCGCGTGGGCCGCGGCCACCCCGTCGGGGCCGACGTCGGCGACGAGCAGCCGCCCGCCCTGGTCGACGAGCGCGCGCACGCCGCCGTCGCGGCGCTGGAGCGGCGGGTCGACGAGCGCCGCGCCGGCCGCGAGCCCGGGCACCTCGTGGCCCGTGGGCGGCCCGATCACGTCGCGGCGCTCGACCGGCAGGACCTGGAGCACGCCGCCCTCGAGCCACACGACGCGCTTCTCCCAGTGCATGTCGCCGTAGTCGTTGAGGAGCGCGAGCCCGGGCGCGGCGCCGGCCGGGGCCGGGAGCGCGAACGCCCCGAGCACGGCCTCGGCGTCGAAGCCCTGCGTCAGGCGCAGGAGCCACGCCCCGGGCGGGTCGAGCCGCCACGTGAAGGCCGACGTCCCGCGCAGCCGGCCGTCGCGCAGCCAGCCCCGCACGACGGCCGTGGGCGTCGCCGGCACGACCTCGAGCACGACCGTGTTCGAGACCGCCTCGAAGGCCCCCGGCCCGTCGCCCAGCCGGTAGCGGACCGTGACCCGGTGCCTGCCGACCGGGAGGGTCGGCGCGTAATCGGCGAGGGCGAGGCGGAAGCTCGACGTCCCGGCCGGGAGGTCGATCGTGTCGCCGAGCGGCACGTCGGGCCGCGGGCGGTGCAGGGCCGCGTGGTCCGCCCCGCTCAGCTCACGCCGCGAGGGGCCGCCCTCGGCCGCCGGCCGCTCGGTCACGACCTCGACCCGCGTCCGCCCGCCGTTCAGCTCGACCGTCTCGAGCGGCCCCGACGCCCGGAGCGTCACGCGGAGCTCGAGGAGCACGGCGGCCCCCGCCGGCAGGCGCGGCGCGGTCGGGACCAGGGTGAGGGCGAGCGGGTCGGTCATGGCGCGCGGCGGCTCACGTGTACGTCGGGAGCGCGGTGACCGTCCAGCCGCGCAGCTTGAGCAGGCACTTCCCGCAGAACGGGTACTCCGTCTCCACGTTGCTGTCGCCCGGCAGGTTGAGCCCGTTCGGGCGCGTGTAGCTCATCGCGCAGCGGTCCTGCTTCCCGTCGTGGTGCGTCTGGTTGTCGCTCCGGTTCCAGTTGGCGCTCGAGGCGTCGGACTCCGTCTTGTGGTGCCAGAGGAACCGCGCGTGCCCGCACTCGTGGATCACGTAGTTGTCGATGTTGCTCGGATTGTGGACGTTCGTGAGCACGGCCCCGTCGGCGACGACCCAGCCGCGGTAGGAGCGAAACTCGAACGTGTACTGGATCGCCGCGCGAATCGCCGGCGGGTTCCCGGCCGCGATCGCCGTGACCGCCGCGTCGTAGTCGCGCGGGTTCGGTGACTTGATCGTGAGCGGCGCGAGGGGCTCGTCGTAGAGCGAGAAGTCGAAGAGCACGAACCCCTCGGGGCTCGTCTCCCGGGCCTTGTCGCGCAGGACCTTCAGGATCGGCCCGCAGGCGTTGTCGGCCCACGCCTCGAGCAGGCGCTGGATCCGGCGCACGTAGTCGACCGCGCCCTCGGTGTTTCCCTGGGCGGGCAGGGGCGCGCCGCCGTAGATGCTCCGCGGGCGGTAGGTCACGCCTTCGACCCGGTCGAGCACGCGGATCTTCCGCCGCCCGCGCGGATCGGTCGGGTCCGGGTCTTGCCGATACACGGGGCGGACCCCCGCCGGCCGCCACTGGCTCGGCGTGTCGGCGAGCGCGCGCTTGTAGACGTCCTCCGTCACGAGCCCCGCGTAGCCCAGGACCTGCGCGGGCGCGCCCCCGCCCTCGACCTCGAGGAAGGCGTGCCGCCAGCCGGCCGCGATGTTGCCCCAGTCCGGCTGATTCGCTGCCCCGCCGCGGGCGAAGGCGCCAGGGCCGGGGGCCGGCGGAGGGGGCAGGGGGTCCGCGGGGTTCGGGGGGGGCGCAGGGTCCCAGTGGACCACGTTGAGTCGCCGCCCGTCGTTGGCCGGCGGGGCCACCTGCTGGCAGAACGCGCTCACGCGCGTGCGGCGCCAGGTCGTCCAGCGGCCCGTCTCCTTCGTGAGCTGGGCCTCGCGCGGCTGGTGCGCCGCGACGAGCGCGTCCTTGTTGGCGAGCCCGTCGAAGGTCAGCCAGACCTTGAGCTTCGCGTCGTCGCCGCCCTTCGTGCTCATGCGCACGTAGGCGCCCGCCCGCCCGCGCCGCGCCGGATGGCGCGCCGGGTCGTCCCAGCAGCGCACGATCGCCGCGTCGACGTCGTCGGCCCCGCGCTTGATCTTCTTGCAGCGGGCCTTCTCGAACGGCGCGAGCGCCGTGTCGAACCACTTCTCGTGCGTCTTCTTCTGGTCGTCGACGTGCCGCCAGCCGCCGTAGGTCGTGGCGCAGTTGTCGCCGTTGCCGTCGATCCGCCGGTTCTTCGTCCGGTTCGGGCCGTGCTTCGCCGCGTCGTCGACGTAGGCGCGGGCCTTCGGGTTCCAGCGCATGGTGTCGATCTGCGTCGCGCCGTCCCGGGCCTGGATCCGCTGGCGCGCGACCGTGACCTCGACCACGTTCAGGTCCTGCGGGCCGTCCTCGAGCGCGAACGCGATCCCCACCGGGCCCACGGCGTCCGGCGCCGCGTGCCCCTGCCCGTCGCGCCCGAGGAGCAGCACCTCGACCTCGAGCGGGAGGAACGCCCGCTCCATGCGCGCCTCGGCGTGCCGGGCCCGGTCGCCGGAGTTGAACTCGGTCTGCCCCGAGTCGTCGTACCAGGCGTTCCGCGAGCTCCGGTCCGTCATGTAGTTGTCGTGGACCCAGTGCTTGCAGTCCTCGCGCAGCGGGTCCTTGCCCCGCTCCCAGCGCTCGCGCGCCGGCGCGGCCTTGAGCGCCGCGATCGTCTTCTGGTCGGCGCGCCCGGTCTCGGCGAGGAGCGTCGTCGTGCCCACCTCGTAGCTCGCGCGCTGGAAGCGGCGCAGGGCGCCCTGGAGCGTCGCGCCTCGCGCGTTGCCGTCGACCGGCCCGGCGTCGTAGCCGAGCTGGTTCAGCTTCCACTGGACCCAGCGCACGCGCTCGGCCTTCTCGGGCGCGCGCAGCCGCCCCTCCTCGGCCGCCGTGAGGTCGGCGGGCTCGGCCGGCGGGGCGCCGGGGACGTGGCTCCCCCAGCCCAGGCGGATCGAGTGGTAGAGGACCTTCAGCTCGCCCTCGGCCACGAGCGCGTCGTCCTTGACGATCCGCACCTTGTAGGGCGAATGGAGCGGCGTGAGCCGCCGCCCGTCGCCCGCGAGCGCGCCGCTCCGCGCGGCGGCCGTCCCGTCGTACTCGATCGTGTGCTCGCCGTCGGCCTTCTCCTCGTCGGTGAGCGGGCGCGTGAACACCGGGTTGCCGCGCCCGTAGGCCTGGCTCGTCACCTCGAGGCGCACGGCCTCCGCCGCGCAGCCCGCGATCCGGTAGGCGATCGCGGCGGTCTCGACCCCCGGCGCGAAGTGCGCGTCCCCGCCGCCGTTGATCGAGACGAGCTCGAGCGTCTGGTCGCCGCCGGCCTCGGCGCTCTCCTCCTCGGCCAGCTCGGCGCCCGCCGGGTGGAGCGACTTGCAGTCGTCGGCCTTCGTGAACTTGAGGCAGTGGAGGCACAGCTCGGTGGGCGTCGTGTCGCGGCCGCCCTCGCCGAACATGACGCACACGGCGTCGGCCGAGAGCCCGCGGTAGCTCGCCTTGGCCCGGTCCGTGTCGGAGAGCCCGTTGCTGCAGTGCGACCCGTTGTGGCCCTTGCCCGTGTAGACGAACGGGTGCTCCGCCGCCGTCAGCCCCGCGGGCGGCGCCTTGGCCGACTGGCGCAGCGAGTGCGCGAGCTCGTGGACCATGATCGAGCTCATGAGCCGCGCGCTGTCCTTGACCACGATGAGCTGGTGCTGCCCCTTGCTGTTGCCGAGGAGCGGCCCGCGCGCCCGGTGCAGGCGGACCTCCACCTCGACGGGGTGCTTCACCTCCGCGTCGGTCGCCGCCTTGCCCTCGGGGACCTCGCCCGTGCCCACGAGCGTCGCGGCCTCGCCCTTGAGCGTCAGCTCGAACCCGCGCTTCTTCGGGAAGGGCTTGATCCAGGCCATGTCGACCGCGCCCGTCTTGCCGTGATGCGGGTGGCCCTCGGGCGCCTTGCTCTTCCAGGTCCCCTCGAGCAGCGAGTCGTTGCCGTCCTGGACCGCCTTCGTGAAGAACGTGTACTTCGTGTCCGCGGTCTTGATCTGGTGCGGGCCGGCCGCCTTGACGACGCCCTTCTTCGTCTCCTCGTGGAACTTGCCCGGCGCGCCGCCGTCGTAGTAGGCGTCGCAGAAGATCAGGTGCGCGCCGATCGGGGTCTTCTGGTCGTCGAACTTCGCGTACACCGCGTCGCGGTTCTGCGGGCCGACGACGAGGACCTTCTTGCCCGGCTTGTCGAACTCGTCGCCCGGGAGCCAGGCCCCGGCCGGGAGCCCGCCGCCGTCCCGGGGCAGGTCCACCGTGTGGTACTTCTCGTAGACGATGAACGCCTTGGCGAGGCTCTGGTCCATGGCCGTGAAGGCGGGGAGCACCTGGTCCGAGACCTTCGTCGCCTGGTAGTAGAGCTGCCGCCAGTTCGTGATGAGGACCTTCTCGTCGTCGCAGGCCTCGGTCCCGCCGACCGCGAAGAAGAACCGGTCGCCGCCCGCGAGCCCGAGCTCGACCTGGAACACCGCCTCGCAGTCCGGCTTGCCGTCGTCGTCGCGCAGCTCGACCGCGAGCCCGTCGCCCTTCGGGCACCAGTCCGCGACGGCCGCGCCCTCGATCCCGGGCTTCGGCTCGCTCCGCTTGCTGTTGCCGTCCTCGTCGGGGATCAGGCGCGCGTAGACCTTCTGGCCCTTCTTGCCGCCCACGAGCGTCGCCTTGACCTCGAGCTTGCTCCCCCACTCGGGGTGCTCGGGGTCGGCCGCGCGGTTCACCCACTGCTTGTGCTGGCCCTTCTCGGGTGAGACGAGCTTGGCCGGGGGCACCTTCTCGACCTTGGCCTTGCGCGTCGGCCCCGTCTCGTCGACCCACTCGAGCAGCCGGTACGGCTTGAGCCACTCGACCACGGGCTTGCCCGGCGGGAGGTGCTCCTCCTTGCGGACTCCGCTCGAGCCGGTGTTCCGCTCGCGGACCTCCTCGCCGACCGTGACCTTGAAGCAGGCGTCGGGGAGCGCGTTGCCCTCGGCGTCGACCGAGCTGACCTCGACCCAGTCCGTGTAGACCCAGAGCTTGCTCGCCTTGGTCTCGAGCTCCTTGCACGTGGCCTTGTAGAAGACCTCCCAGCCCTGCTCCTCATCGTCGGCGCCGGGGCCCTTGGCCTCCCACTCGGCCGTGATGAGGTCGTCGGTGACCTTGCTGTCGATCGTGTCGAGCGTGGAGCCGTCCGCGACCTTGTAGACCGTGACGGTGGCCTGCTCGCCGCTGTCGATCCCCGAGGTCTTGATGGTCAGGGCGACCTTCTTCCCCGTGCCGACGATCCTGGGTCCCGACATGTGGCTGGTCTCCTCGCGCGGCCGCCCGCGCGCGGCGGGTCAGTCGCGGAGCTGGGCCTGGGTCACGAGCCCGACCGGCGTCGGCCCGTGCATGTGCTCGCCCGTGAAGGCGTAGACGAAG
The DNA here is from genome assembly GCA_024711205.1 of Planctomycetota bacterium. Lineage (GTDB taxonomy): Bacteria > Planctomycetota > J058 > J058 > J058 > JANJTH01. The sequence goes on from JANJTH010000181.1 coordinate 16,301, forward strand.
ACGGTCTCCGCGCCGGTCGGCGCGCCCGGGATCGTCCTGAGGTCGAGCGCGAACGCGCCGTCGAGCCAGGCCGCGCCGTCGGCCTGGGCGTCGCCGCCCCGGGGGCGGGCCACCGGCACGGCGAGCCGGTGGACGACGACGCCGCGCGAGACGGAGCTCGTGAGCAGGAGCACGACGGGGACGACGGCCTCGCGCGCGACGTCCGCCCGGCCGGTCACCGCGTCGGCGATCCCGGTGCGCGGGGCCGCGACGCGGACCGCCCCGCGCAGGACGACGGGGCGCGCGACCTCGCACACGCGCTCGGCCGCGACGACGATGCCGCCCGCGGCGGGCGGGGCGGGCGAGTCCGGCCGCGGCGCGAAGCTGGGCAGCGGGTCGCCCGGCGCGTCGGCCTGGAGCGGCGGGGCGGGCGGCGCGGGCTCGCCCCCCTCGCGCTCGATCCGCAGCCGGTTCGAGGCGGCGTCGCGGACGATCACCGTCACGAGCAGCGGCCCCGCGCGCCACGGGACGCCGAGCCGCTCGCGCAGGTCGAAGACCTCGCACCTCGACGCGTAGCCGCGCGAGACCGGCGCGGTCGGGTCCGGCCGGGCCTGGGGCGGGAGCGGGTCGGTCGCGACCTTGCGGGCCGCGAACCAACCGTCGCGCGGGTCGATCGCGCACACGACCGCCCAGTCCTCGAGCGGGGCGCGCGCGAACGTGGCGTGGCTCTCGCGGTACGCGAGCGCGATCGGGAGCGTCGTCCGCGCCGCGAGCGCGACCCGCCGCGGCCCGTCGATCCGGGGCCCCACGACCCGGTCGTCGCTCAGCCGGCCCGTCGCGTCGCTCTGGTTGCGGAGCGGGTCGGTCCAGAACTCGTCGTCGTCGAGGCCGAACAGGCCGCGCTCACCCACCTGCGTCACCCCGCGATCCATGAAGACGACGCGGTCGTCGTCGGAGCCGCGCCGCGCCGCGCCGGGCCCCGGGGCCGCCGCGCAGCCCGCGAGGGCCAGGGCGGCGAGGAGGCCCGCCGCGCCGAACGGGCCCGGCCTCACGCCTCCCACGCCTTGTGCACGTCGGCGCAGTCGCTCGCGCGCAGGAACGTCCTGCACGTCTCGTCGAATACGGACGACTTGCTGCTCGCCATGTCGTTCTCGCCGAACATGATGCACTTCGCGCTGCCCGAGAGGCCCGCGAAGCTCGCGAGCCCGCGCTGCGCGGCCGAGAGCCCCGCCGCGCAGTGCGTGCCCGTGTGGTCGTGCCCGCCGTAGACGAGCCCCACGGCGACGCCCGTCGGGAACGCCACGCCCGGGATCGCGTTCGGCGCGTTGCGCCCGTAGGTCGGGTCGACCGTCTTGTCGGCGTAGGCCATGCCGATGTTGTGCCCGATCTCGTGGAGCAGCGTGTGGCAGAGCCCGCCCGTCTTGAAGTTGCCCGCCCAGGTCGACATGTAGAGGTAGCCGTGCCACCCCATGCCGTTCGTCGTGAACTTGGCGCCGTTGAACTCGACCTCGACCTCGAGGAGGAGCCCCGCGCCGCTCGCGGCGTCGACGAGGAAGTTGCCCGGGTCGTTCGCGCCGGCCGTCGGGAGCTTGAGCTTGAACCCGCGCCAGGTCACGAGCTCGAGCTGCGCGTCGATCTTGGCCTGCGTGCTCACGTCGACGTTCTGCCAGGCCGTCTTGCCGTCGCCCGGGTCGCCCGCGGAGATCGGGGTCCACACGCCGGCGTTGTCGTACTCCGTGGCGCGCCAGCGCATGCTCTTGACCCCGAGCCCGCCCGTCGCCGGGTCGAGCTTGAAGATCCCCTGCGGCGCCGTGATCGCGTGCGTGTCGTTGCGGTTCGAGGTGGCGACCATGACCGAGTGCCGGAACGTCTCGGCCTTCGCGATGTAGTCGGCCCACACGGTCACGATCGCGCGCTGGTCGGTGAAGTGGCTCGCCACGTTGTCGCGGAGCCGCGCGAACTGCGCGCTCGTGAGCATGGTGACCTTGGTCCCCGCCTTCTTGCCGAAGTAGGGCCCGTCGAGGACGTAGGGGTCGCCCGAGTGCTCGAGGTTGGCCTTGTCGAAGAAGTGCTCCTTGATGCTCGCGAGCTCGATCCCGACCGGCGTCATCTCCGCCTTGAGCGCCTTCCAGGCCTTGTCGTCGAGCCCGGCGGCGCCCTTCTTGAAGGTCGTGAAGCTCGTGCAGGTGTCCTTCGGCTGGAGGACCTCGAGCCAGACCTTGCGCGCCGTCTCGACCTCGAGGGTCACGTCGTCGCACTTGTCGGTCCCGCCGAGCTTCACCTGGATCACGTCGCGCCCGGCCACGCCGAGCTCGAGCTCGACCTCCTCTTCCTTGCCGTCGGCCGAGAGCGTGACCTCCTTGCCGCCCTGGGGCGCCCAGGCGGGCAGCGGCGTGGGCGCGCCCACGACCTCGCGCTTCGGGTCGTTGCGCGCCGAGACCTTCGCCGGGTCCCACACGGCCTTGAGGAAGACCTTGTCGCCCTTCTTGCCGCCCTCGAGCGTGACCTTGACCTTGAGCTTGCTCCCCTGCTCGGGCTTCGCGTTGTCGACGGCGAGGTTCACCCACTGCTTGTGCTTGCCGGACTTGCCCTTCACCGCCGGCCACACGAACTTTGCCTTGCGCACGACGCGCAGCGTCGCCTTGCGCTTGGGCCCCTTCTCGTCGTCCCACTTCACGAGCACGAAGGGCGAGAGCCACTCGACCGCGGGCGCGCCGGGGGGCAGCTTCTCGACCTTGAGCTTGCCGTCCTTGCCGGTCTTCTGCTTCTTCTTGACCTTCTTGCCGCCGACGACGACGTCGAACAGGGCGCCCTCGAGGGCCTTGCCGTCCGCGTCGACCGCCTCGACCTCGAGCCAGTCGAGGTAGACCTCGAACTCCTGGGAGGCCGCCTCGAGCGGCTTGCCCTCCTCGGGCGTGACCGTGACCTGGAACGACCCGCGCCAGGCCGACGCATCGCCGTCGGCCGGCGGCGCCGCCGGCGTCCACTTGCAGGTCGCCTTGCCGCCCTTGAGCTCGCCCGCGAGGTCGGCCACGACGGAGTTGTCGGCGGCCTTCGTGATCTTGAACTTCGCCTCGGCCTTGCCCTGGATCCCGCCGAGCTTCGCCGACAGGGTCGTCTCCTTGTCGGCCAGGAGGAAGTGGATCGACATGCGGTGGGCCTCGGGGGCGGGACGCCCGGCGACCGCCAATTCTAGAACATGAGGCCGGCGCTTCCCAGGGCGTCAAGTCGCGGGGAGGCACCCGCTTGGGCCCCGCGGGTCGCGTCGGCCGCGGCGGGCCGCGGGCGCCTGCCGCGGCGCGTCGCGAGGCCCGACCTGGAGGCTATACTCCGGCCGACGAGGTGCCGGGGGTCACTCCCGGCTGGCGCCACCCGGGCAGGAGTCGGATTGTCCATGGCCAAGGTGCTCGAGGGGCGGCCCCGCGGCGACGGGGTCCGCGTCGGGATCGTCGTCGCCCGCTTCAACGAGCTCATCACGCGGGAGCTCCTGCGCGGCTGCGAGGAGGAGCTCGCCCGGCACGGGGTCGGCGCCGACGACATCATCGTCGCCTGGGTCCCCGGCGCGTTCGAGCTCCCGCTCGTGGCCGAGCGGCTCGCGCGGAGCCCGGCCGTCGACGCCGTCGTGTGCCTCGGCGCCGTGATCCGCGGCGCGACGCCGCACTTCGACCACGTGGCCGGGCAGGCCGCCTCGGGGATCGCCGCGGCCGGCCAGCGGACGGGCAAGCCCGTGATCTTCGGGGTGCTCACGACCGACACGATCGAGCAGGCGATCGAGCGGGCGGGCACGAAGGCCGGCAACAAGGGGCGCGAGGCGGCCGTGTGCGCGCTCGAGCTCGTCGACCTCCTGCGGGGCCTCCCCGCGTGATCCGCGCCCGGACGCAGGGCCGGGAGGCCGCGCTCAAGGTGCTCTACCAGGTCGACCTGCGGCCCGACCTCAGCGAGGCCGAGGTCGAGCAGGCGCTCCGGACCGAGGCCAGGAGCGACGACGCGGTCGCGTTCGCGCGGGAGCTCGTGCGCGGGACGCGCGCGCACATGCCCGAGATCGACCGCGAGGTCGAGGAGATCGCGCACAACTGGAACCTGCGGCGCATGGCCGTGGTCGACCGCAACGTGATCCGGCTCGGCGCGTTCGAGCTGATCTGGCGGCTCGACATCCCGCCGGCCGTGGCGATCAACGAGGCGGTCACGATCGCCAAGAAGTACAGCACGAAGGACTCGGGCGCGTTCGTGAACGGGATCCTCGACAAGGTCCTGCGCCGGCACGGGCGCGAGGCCGAGCTGCGGCAGGCCCCCGCGGACCCCGACGCGGACGCCGAGGGCGACGGCGCGGGCGAGCCGGACGGCCGGGGCGAGGCCGCGGGCGCCGACGAGGGCGAGGACGCGTGACCCAGGAGCAGCTCGTCCTCGCGCTGATCGCGCTCGCGGTCGCCGTCGTCGTCGCCGTGCTCGTCCTGGCCGGGCGGCGCCGCGGCCCCGCCGGCCCGCGGATCGATGACCCGTTCGAGCGGCTCCGATACGCGCTCGGCAAGACGCGCGGCGGCCTGCTCGACGCGCTCCGCGCGCGGCTCGGCCGGGGCCTCAGCGAGGAGGTCGTCGACTCGCTCGAGGAGATCCTCCTCCGCGCGGACATCGGCGTCGCGACGACGCGCAAGCTGATCGACGGGCTCAAGGACGCGCTCCGCTCGGGGAAGCTCGCGAGCGAGCGCGAGGTGCTCGACTTCCTGCGCCAGGAGCTCGTGGCGAAGCTCGGCGGCGAGCGGGCCGGGCTCGCGGAGGCGCCCAGGAAGCCGACCGTGATCCTCGTCGCGGGCGTGAACGGCGCGGGCAAGACGACCTCGATCGCGAAGCTGACCCACTGGCTCGCGAAGGGCGGCGAGAAGAAGGTCCTGCTGGCGGCCTCCGACACGTTCCGGGCGGCCGCGGTGGACCAGCTCGCGACCTGGGCCGAGCGGCTCGGGGTCGAGATCGTGCGCGGGCAGCAGGGCGCCGACCCGGCCTCGGTCGCGCACGACGCCTGCGAGAAGGCCGTCGCGCGCGGCTTCGACTACCTCGTGATCGACACGGCCGGCCGGCTCCACACCGACAAGAACCTGATGAAGGAGCTGGAGAAGATCAGCCGCGTCGGGAAGAAGCACATCCCGGACGCGCCGCACGAGGTCCTGCTCGTCCTCGACGCGACGACCGGCCAGAACGCGGTCCGGCAGGCCAAGGCCTTCACCGAGGTGATCCCGGTCACCGGGATCTTCCTCGCGAAGCTCGACGGGACGGCCAAGGGCGGGATCGTGGTCGTGATCCGCGAGGAGCTGGGGATCCCGGTCAAGTTCGTGGGGCTGGGCGAGCAGCCGCAGGACATGCAGGCGTTCGACGCCGAGCGGTTCGTGCAGGCCCTCCTGTCGTAGTCCGCCACGGGCCCTCCTCCCCCTGTCCTCCCTTGCCCTTGCCCAAGGGCAAGGGCAAGGGCAAGGAAGAGTGACCCGGGGGTGACCACGCCAGGGCGGGACGCTGCCCACCCCCGCGCGGCACGAGCCTGCGCGCGTGCCGTAGAGTCTGCGGCCAGTCGGGGGGCTGCGAGGGGGCATGCACGGCGAGCAGGCAGGCGACGCTCCGGACGGCCACTCCCCCCCCGCCCCGGCCCCGGGCGCGCGGCCGCGCGCGCTCCCGACGGCGCTCGCCTGCGCCGGGATCGTGCTGGGCGCCTTCGTCCTCGCGGCCGCGCTCCGGTCCACGCGGCCGACGCCGCCCCGCCAGGCGGCGCCGCCCGAGGCGCGGCTCGGCGTGTGCGTGTTCGAGGCCCAGCCCCGCGCCGTGGCGCCGGAGGTCGAAGGGCTCGCGCGCGCGCGGGCCGCGCGGCGCGTCGTCGTGTCGGCCCAGGTCGGCGGCCTCGTGCTCGCGCTCGACCCGCGGCTCGAGGCGGGGCTCGTCGTCCCCGCGGGGGCCGTGGCGGTCCGGCTCGACCCGGCCGACGCCCGGCTCGCGCGCGACGAGGCCGCGGCGCGGCTCGCCGGCGCGCGGGCCGAGCACGACCGGCTCGCGGCCCTGCGGGCCTCGCTCGACGCGCGGGCGCGCGTCGCCCGGGACCTCCTGGCCCTCGAGCGGGCCGAGGTCGAGCGGCTGCGCGCGCTGGTCGGCCAGGGGATCCTCCGCGAGCGCGAGCCCGAGGCGGCGCGCCTGGCGGTCCTGCGCCAGGAGGACGCGCTCGAGGCGCTCGAGGCCCAGCGCGCGCAGCTCGGCCCCCAGCTCGCCGGCGCGGCCGCGGCCGCCGCGGAGGCCGAGGCCCGCGAGGCCATGGCCGCGCTCGCGCTCGCGCGCTGCGAGGTCCGCGCGCCGCTCGGCGGGCTCGTGGCCGCGCGCAGCGTCGAGGTGGGGCAGCTCGTCGCCGCCGGGCAGGCGCTGTTCGAGGTGTGGGAGGTCGCGCGCGTCGAGCTCCCCGTCGCGCTCCCGGTCGCGCAGGCCCTCCTCCTCGCGCCCGGCCTCGAGGTGACCCCCGGCGCGCCCCCGCCGGAGGCGGGCGCGCTCGCGCAGGTCGAGGTCGTGGTCCAGGCCGAGCGCGGGCGCGGCGGCCCGGGCTGGTCGGGGCGCCTCGTCCGGCTCGAGCCGGTCGACGCGGCGACCCAGACCGTCCGGGCCGTCGTCGTCGTGGGCGAAGCCCAGGGGGCGTCCACCCCGGGCGCCCCGCCTGGAGGGCCGTCGCAAGGCGGGCCGACGCAGGGCGGACCGGGGCAGGGCGGGCCGGCCGCCGGAGTCGGCGACGGCGCCGGGCCGGACGCCGGCGCCGGCTACCCCGGCGGCGAGCCGGCCCCGCCGCCCGCGGCCGGCCCGCTCCCGGGCGAGCTCTACCGCGTGACCCTCCGCGCGCCCCGCGGCGAGCCCGCGCTCGTCGTGCCGCTCGGCGCGCTGCAGGAGCGCGGCCGGCTGCTCCTCGCGGCGGACACCCCGGGCGGATCTGCAGGCGGCCCCACGAGCGGCCTCGTCCTCGAGGTCCGCGAGGTGACGCTCGGCCGCCGGCTCGGCCCGTGGGTCGAGGTCGTGGGCGGGCTCGCCGCCGGCGAGCGCGTGATCGTCTCGCCCGTCGAGCGCCCGATCGCGGGGCTGCCGGTCCGCGTCGTCGAGGGCGAGCCAGCCCCCGCCGGGCCCGGTCCGGGTGGCGGCCCGGACGTGGGCCAGGGGGGCCCCGCCCCCGCGGGCGGGCGGGCCGGCCCGTGACGCGCCTGATCGAGCTCGCGGCGCGCAGCCGCGTGTTCGCCAACCTCCTCATGCTCGCGCTCTCCGCGGCGGGCCTGGTCGCGCTCCGCGGCATGACCCGCGAGATGTTCCCCGAGTTCGCGCTCGACCGCGTGCAGGTGACGACGATCTACCCGGGGGCCACGCCCGACGAGGTCGAGCAGGCCGTGACCGTGCGGGTCGAGGAGGCCGTGCGCGGCGTCGAGGGCGTGCGCGTGCTCGAGAGCACGTCCACCGAGGGCCGCTCGCTCGTCTCGCTCGAGGTCGACCCGCGCGTCCGCGCGCCGCGCGACGTCATGGTCGACGTCCAGAACGAGGTCGGGCGGATCACGACCTTCCCGGCCGACGTCGAGGAGCCGGTCGTCGCCGTGCTCGTGAACCGGCGCGAGGTCATGAGCCTCGTCGTCTCGGGCGACCTCGACGAGGGCTCGCTCGCGCTCCTCGGGCGCGAGCTCGAGGAGGAGCTCCTGCGCCTCCCCGAGGTGAGCGAGGTCACGCGGAGCGGGCTGCGGCCCTGGCAGCTCTCCGTGCTCGTGCGCGAGGCGGACCTCCAGCGCCACGGGCTCTCCTTCGAGCGCGTCGTGGCGGCGATCCGCGGCGAGAGCCTGAACCTCCCGCTCGGGCGCCTGCGCGCCCGCGACGAGGAGCTCGTCCTGCGCGTCGACCGCGAGGTCGCGCGCGGCCGCGAGCTCGAGGACGTCGTCGTCGTGACGGCGCCCGACGGCGCGCGCCTGCGCCTGCGCGACGTGGCCGCGGTCGACGACGGCTTCGTCGAGGACCGACAGGCCGCCCGGCTCGACGGGCGCCCGGCCGTGTTCCTGAGCGTGCTCCGCTCGTCCGACCAGGACGTGATCCGCCTGGCCGAGAAGCTCCGCGCCTGGACCGCGGCGCGCCAGGCCGGCCTCCCGCGCGGGGCCACGCTGGCCGTGTGGCAGGACAACTCGACCGCCGTCGTCGACCGCCTGCGGCTGCTCTCGACGAACGGCGCGCAGGGGCTCGCGCTCGTGTTCGTGAGCCTGCTCCTGTTCCTCGGCACGCGCCTGTCGTTCTGGGTCGCGGCCGGGCTCCCGGTCGCGTTCCTCACGGCGCTCGCGTTGCTCGAGCTCGTGGGCGGGACGCTCAACATGATCTCGAGCTTCGCCCTGATCATGGTGCTCGGGATCCTCGTCGACGACTCGATCGTCGTGGCCGAGAACGTCGCCCGGCACTTCCGGATCCGGGGCGGCCCGTCGGTCGACGGGGCCGTCGCGGGCGTGCTCGAGGTCGCCTGGCCCGTGATCGCGTCGGTCACGACGACGGCGGTCGCCTTCGTCCCGCTGGCCCTGATCGACGGCACGATCGGCAAGTTCATCCAGATCATGCCGGTCGCGGTCGTGACCTGCCTCGTCGCCTCGCTCGTCGAGTGCCTCCTGATCCTCCCCGCGCACCTGGCTCACGGCGGGGCCCCGCGGGCCGAGGCGGGGCGCCTCGCCCGCCTGCGCGCCGGGCTCGACCGCGCGATCGAGGACCTCGTGCAGCGCCGGTTCGGGCCGACGCTCGACCTCGCGCTCCGGCACCGCTACCCCGTGCTCGCGCTGGGGCTCGGGTTCGTGGTGCTCACGGGCGGGCTCGTCGCCTCGGGGCGGCCGCGGTTCGTGTTCTTCCCCGTCCTCGACGCCGAGTCCGTCCGCGCGCAGGTGACGCTCCCCGACGGCGCGCCCTTCGCAGAGGCCGACGCGGCCGCGCGCCGGCTCGAGGCCGCGGTGCCGGCGCTCCGGGCGGCCTTCCCCCCCGCGGACGACGGGGCGCCGATCGTGCGCCGGGTGCTCACCCGCGTGGGCGACGGCGGCCCGCACAAGGCGAACGTGACGCTCGAGCTCGCCCCGAGCGGCGCGCGGCAGGTCAAGAGCGAGGACGTGGTGCGGCGCTGGCGCGAGCTCGCCGGCGACTTCCCGCTCGCGCGCTCGGTCGTCGTCGAGGGCACGCAGGGCCACCCCGGCGGGCGCCCGATCGAGCTGCGCGTCATGGCGCCCACGCCCGCGGCGGGGCTCGCGATCGCGGCCGAGGTCCGCGCGGCGCTCGCGACCTACCCGGGCGTCACGAACGTCGACGACAACCTCCAGCCCGGGAAGCGCGAGCTGCGCCTGGCCGTCCGCCCGGGCGCGGCCGCGCTCGGCGTCACGACGGACGCGCTGGCGCGCCAGCTCTTCGCCGGCTTCACGGGGACGGAGGCGCAGACGCTCCAGCGCGGGCGCGACGAGGTCGAGGTGCGCGTGCGCTACGACCCGGGCGAGCGCGACGACCTGGCCCGGCTCGACGCGCTCCGCGTGCGCGCGCCGGGCGGCGACCTCGTGCCGCTCGGCTGGGCGGCCGAGGTCGAGCGCGGGCGGAGCCTGAGCCAGATCGAGCGGCGCGGCGGCCGGCGCGTGGTCAAGGTCGTGGCCGACGTCGACGACGCGGTCACCAACGCCAACGAGGTCGTGGCGAGCCTCCAGGCGGGCGTGCTCGCCGACGTCGCCGCCCGCTGGCCCGGGACGGACCTCGTGTTCGGCGGCGCGCAGGAGGAGCAGCGCGGCACGGTCGTCGGGATCGCGGTCGGGTTCGGGCTCGCCTGCTTCGGGATCTACGCGATCCTCGCCCTGCTCTTCGAGAGCTACCTCCAGCCGACGATCATCATGGGCGCGATCCCGGTCGGCTTCGCGGGCGCCGTGTGGGGCCACGCGCTCCTCGGCCGCCCGCTCACGATCTTCAGCGTGTTCGGCATGGTCGGCCTGGCGGGCATCGTCGTGAACGACGCGCTCGTCATGATCGACTTCTTCAACCGCCGGCGCCGGCTCGACCCCGACGCGCTCGAGGCGGCCCGCGCGAGCGGCCGCCTGCGCTTCCGGGCCGTGTTCCTGACCACGCTCACGACGGTCGCGGGCCTGGGCCCGCTGCTCCTCGAGCGCAGCCTGTCCGCCCAGTTCGTGATCCCCATGGCGGTCTCGATCGCGTCCGGCGTGGCCGCGGCGACGGTCCTCACGCTCTACTGCGTGCCGGCCGCCTGCCTCGTAGTGGACGACGTGGCGGGGCTGCTCGGGCGCGCGCGCGGGGCGCCCGCCCCCGCCGGCGCGGCGGCGCCCGCCCCGGCAGCCGTCGGCGCCTGACCGGCTCGGGCGGGCCGGGGGCGGGCCGAGCCGTCGCGAGGTCGTTCGCCGCCCCATGAGGGCGAGGTCCTCGCACGACCGCGGGAACGGGAGCGGGACCCGAAGGGCCAGGAGGCCGAGAGGCCATGTCCCTCTCGAGCCGCATCCGACTCCCACGACGGCCCTCGTCCGCGCCCCGTGCGGGGCCCGCACCCGTCCGGGAACGCGGGGGACAAGGCGCGCGGCCCGTGCGAGACTCGGGGCGTCGCCGGGCGGCCCGCCGCCTGGCCTGCGGCCCCGCCGAGGGCCCACGCACCGGAGGCCCCATGAGCACGTCGACCGCCCCCGCCCCGACCGCCCCGACCGCCCCGGGCGCGCCCTCGCCCGCGAGCACGCCCCTCGACCAGATCCCGCGCGAGGTCGAGCGCCTGCGGGCGCGCTTCCGCTCGGGCGTGACGCGGCCGCTCGCGTGGCGGCTCGACGCGCTGCGCCGCCTGCGCCGGCTGCTCGAGGAGCGCGAGGCCGAGGCGCTCGCGGCCCTGCGCGCCGACCTGGGCAAGCCGACGCTCGAGGCCTACGCGAGCGAGATCGGGCTGTGCAAGGCGGAGCTCGACCACACGATCAAGCACCTGCGCGCCTGGGCCCGCCCCGAGAAGGTCTCGACCCCGCTCGCGAACCAGCCGGCCAAGAGCTACGTGCTGCGCGAGCCGCGCGGCGTCGTCCTCGTGATCGGGCCCTGGAACTACCCGCTCCAGCTCGTGATCGCCCCGCTGGCGGCCGCGCTCGCGGCCGGGAACACGGTGCTCCTCAAGCCGTCCGAGGTCTCGGCCCACACCTCGGCGCTCGTCGCGCGCTGGTTCCGCGACGAGCTCTCGGACGTCGTCGCCGTCGTCGAGGGCGGCGTCGCCGAGACGACCGCGCTCCTCGAGCAGCGCTTCGACCACATCTTCTTCACGGGCAGCCTCGGCGTCGGCAAGGTCGTCATGGCCGCGGCCGCGAGGCACCTGACGCCCGTGACGCTCGAGCTCGGCGGCAAGAGCCCGTGCATCGTCGACCGGGACGTCGACCTCGACGTGGCGGCGCGGCGGATCGCCTGGGGCAAGTGGTGGAACGCGGGCCAGACCTGCGTCGCGCCCGACTACCTGCTCGTGCAGAAGGACGTCGAGCCGCGCCTGCTCGAGAGGCTGCGCGCCACGCTCGAGGCGTTCTACGGGCCCGACCCGAAGGCGAGCGCCGACTACGGGCGGATCATCAACGAGCGGCACCACCGCCGGCTCGTGCGCCTCATCGCGGACGGCGCCGTCGTCGCGGGCGGGCAGCACGACGAGGCGGACCGCTACATCGCGCCCACGATCCTGCGCGACCCGAAGCTCGACGCGCCGGTCATGCAGGAGGAGATCTTCGGGCCGATCCTGCCCGTGCTCGCCTGGGAGCGGCCCGAGGACGCGATCGCGTTCGTCAACGAGCGCCCGCACCCGCTCGCGCTCTACGTGTTCTCGAAGGACCGCGCCTTCTCCGACCGCGTGCTGCGCGAGACGAGCTCGGGCGGGGCCTGCGTGAACGACACGATCGCGCACCTGAGCATCCCCGACCTGCCGTTCGGCGGCGTGGGCGACAGCGGCTTCGGCGCCTACCACGGGCGCGCCGGGTTCGAGGCGTTCAGCCACCGGAAGTCGGTCCTCGACAAGGCGACCTGGATCGACCCGAACCTGCGCTACCCGCCCTACGGCGAGGGGCGCCTGGCCTGGGTCAAGCGCCTGATCGGGTAGCGGGCGCGAGGAGCCGGGGGAGCGCCTGCGGCGCTCCCTCCCGGCTGGTCGGGATGGGGTGCGCGCGAGGGGACGCGGCGACGGCCCCGGCCAGCGGCGTGGGTGCGTACGCGGGGGGGGGAAGAGGAGGAGGGGGGAAGAGGAAGACGGGGAGGAGGGAAGAGGAAGAAGGAGGGCAAGGGCAAGGGCAAGGGCAAGGGCAAGGGCAAGGGAAGACCGGGGGCCGCGGGACCGCGAGCGGTCGGGCATGCTGTTGCGGCATGCGGATCGGCCCGTACGAACTGGAGGCCGAACTCGGCCGAGGCGGCATGGGCGCCGTCTACCGCGGCCGCGACGCCCACGGCCGCGTCGTGGCCGTCAAGGTCGTCACGGCGACCGGCGACCTCGAGGCGGCGCTCCGCTTCCAGCGCGAGGTCGCGGCCGTCCGCCGGCTCGAGCACCCGGGCGTCGTGCCGGTCCTCGACGCGGGCGTCGAGGCGGGACGACCGTGGCTCACCATGCCGCTCGTCCCGGGCCCTTCGCTCGCAGCGCGGCTGCGGACGGGCGGCCCGCTCCCCTGGCGCGAGGCGGCGGGGCTCGTCGCGCGCGTCGCCCGCGCCGTGGCCCACGCGCACGCGCGGGGGGTCCTCCACCGCGACCTCAAGGCGAGCAACGTGCTCCTCGGCGCCGACGGGCCCGTGCTCGTCGACTTCGGGCTCGCGCGCTCGCTCACGCCCGAGGGCTCGCTCGCCGGGCTCACGCGCACCGGGCAGGTCGCGGGCACCCCGGGCTTCATGGCCCCGGAGCAGGCGCGGGGCGACACGGGCGCGATCGGGCCGGCGACCGACGTCCACGGGCTCGGCGCGCTCCTGTTCGAGGCGCTCTGCGGGCGCGCGCCCTTCGTCGGCGCGAGCGCGCTCGAGGTCCTCGAGGCCGTCGTGACGGTCCCCGCGGAGGCCCCGTCGCGGGTCGCGCCGCCCGGCGCCGAGGTCCCGGCCGCGCTCGACGCGCTGTGCCTCGCTTGCCTCGCCAAGGACCCGGCCGCCCGGCCCGCGTCGGCCGAGGCCGTGGCGGTCTCGCTCGAGCGCGTCGCAGCCGCGCGCGGCGACGCGCGAGCGCCCGGCCTCGGCGCCGGGGCGCGGCC
>JANJTH010000196.1 GCA_024711205.1 Planctomycetota bacterium
CTCGCGGCGCTCGAGGCGCGCGCCGGGGGGGCCGGCGTCGACCTCATCGTGGACGGCGGGCCGACGCCGCTCGGGGCCCGGGCCACCGCGGTCCGCGCGCCGCGGGCCGGGCGGCCCGGGGTCCTGACGCCCGGCTTCCTCGACGCCGCGCCGCTCGAGCGCCTGCTCGTGCGGCGCGTGCTCTTCGTCTGCACCGGCAACACGTGCCGGAGCCCCATGGCCGAGGCGATCCTCCGCGCGCGGCTCGCGCGGCGCCTGGGCGTCGCGCCCGACGCGCTCGCCGCGCACGGCTGGGAGGTCGGCTCGGCCGGCGTCGCGGCCGAGGTGGGCGGGCCGGCGGCCGACCACGCCCGCGAGGTCGTGCGCCGGACCGAGGGGGCCGACCTGCTCGCGGCGCACGCGGCGCGGCAGGTCGACGCCGACCTCGTGCTCGGCGCCGACTTCGTGCTCGGCATGACGGGCGGGCACCTCGACGCGCTGCTCGACTGGTTCCCCGAGGCCGCCGGCCGCGCGTTCCTGCTCGACCCGCGCGGGGTCCCCGACCCGGTGGGGCGCCCCTACGACGTCTACGAGGCGACGGCGGCCCACATGGCGCGGCGGATCGAGCCGCTCCTCGACGTGCTCCTCGCGGACGACGCGGCCCTCGCGGGCGCGCCGGTCCATGACCCGGCCGCCGCGCCGGAGGGAGAGGCCACATGACCCAGGAGGCCACCGCCGCCGCCGGGGCGACCGCGCCCGCGGCCGGCGCCCTGCAAGAGGACGAGGGCCTGCTCCGCTCGACCGACGGGACGGCCCTGTGGGTCCGGCGGGTCCGCCCGGCCGGGCCCCCGAAGGGCAGGCTCGCCTTCGTGCACGGGTTCGCGGAGCACGGCGGCCGCTACGCCGAGACGCTGCGCTGGTTCGCCGCGCGCGGCTGGCAGGCCAGCGCGGTCGACCTGCGCGGACACGGCCGCTCGGGCGGACGGCGGACCTTCGTGCGCCGGTTCGACGAGTACCTGGACGACGTGGAGGTCTTCCTGCGCGACGCGGCGGGGCGCCCCGGCGAGGCGGCCCCGGGCCCGCTCGTGCTCCTCGGCCACAGCATGGGCGGGCTCGTCGTCGCCCGCACGCTCGAGGACCGCCTCGCGCGCCTCCCCGCGCTCGCGGGCGCCGTGCTCGCGTCGCCGTTCCTCGGCGTGAAGATGCAGCTCCCGGCCTGGAAGGTGGGCGCGGCGCGCCTCCTCTCGCGCTGGCTCCCGTTCTTCCGCATGCCGACCGACCTCGACCCCGACGGCCTGAGCCGCGACCCGGCCATCGGTCGCGCCTACGTGGCGGACCCGCTCGTCTCGCAGACGGCGACGGCGCGCTGGTACACCGAGACGGTCGCCGCGCAGGCGCGCGCGCTCGCCGACGCCGCCCGGCTCGAGCTCCCGCTCCTCGTGTGGCACGGGGACGACGACCCGATCGTCGACGGGACGGTCACGGAGCGCTTCGTCGCGCGCGCGCCGGGCGCCGGCGGTCGTCTCCACCACTGGCCCGGCGCCCGGCACGAGGTCTGGAACGAGACGAACCGGGACGAGGTCCGCGCCTTCGCGCTGGCCTGGCTCGAGGGGCTGTCGGCGAAGGCCTGACCGGACGGCTACCGCGCCGGCGCCCCGAGCGCCGCGCGGCCCGCGAGCACGTCGAGCAGGTGCGCGTGCGCCGCGGCCACCTGCGGGTCGTCGAGGCGCAGGCGGTCCTCCGGCGGGGCCGCCGCGCCGTTCGCGCCGTCGGCCCCGCCCTGCCCGTCCGCGCGCGCCTTGAGCCGCTCGAGGTCGAGCTCGGCCTCGGCCGCGGCCAGCTTCGCGCGCGCCTGCGGGTCGAGCGGCACGGGCAGGTCGGGGAGCAGCCCCCACGAGTCGTCGTCGGCGGGGCGGTCGCCGCGGTGGATCCGGCGGCCCTTCGGCGTCAGGTAGTGCTGCGTCGTGAGCTTGAGCTGCGCGGCGCCTCCGAGCACCGAGTAGAGGCCCTGGACCGACCCCTTCCCGAAGCTCCGCGCGCCGACCAGCGTCGCCCGCCCGTGGTCGCGGAGCGCGCCGGCGAGGATCTCGGACGCGCTCGCCGAGCCGCCGTCGATCAGGACGGCGAGCGGGAGGGTCACGCGCGCCGGCGCCGCGGCCCGCGTCTCCTCGGACGAGCCGGGGACGCGCCCGCGGGTCTGCACGATCACGGCCCCCTCGGGGAGGAAGCGGTCCGCGACGTCGACGGCCCCGCCCAGGTAGCCGCCCGGGTTGCCGCGCAGGTCGAGCACGAGGGCGCGCGCGCCGGCCGCCTCGAGCTCGCCGAGCGCGCGGTCGAGCTCGTCCACGGTCCCGGTCACGAACGAGGTCACGCGCACGTAGCCGACCCGCTCGGCGGGGTCGATCAGGCGCGCGCCCTTGACCGAGCGGAGCTGGATCACGGCCCGCTCGAGCGTGACCGAGAACGGGCGCTGCCCCTCGCCGGGGTGGAGCACGAGCAGCTCGATCGTCGAGCCGGGCGGCCCCTTGAGCGCGCGGACCGCGTCGTCCGCGCTCTGGAACTGGTACTCGCGCCCGTCGATCCGCAGGATCGTGTCGCCCGGGAGGATCCCGGCCCGCCAGGCCGGCGTGTCCTCGATCGGGGCGATCACGCGCACGAGCCCGTCCTCGAGCGCGACGTAGATCCCGAGCCCCCCGAACTGCCCGGTCGTCTCCTCGGCGAACCGGGCCAGCTCGCTCGGCGGCACGTAGACGCTGAACTCGTCGAGCGTCGAGACGAGGCCCGTGAGCGCGCCGTCGCGCAGCGCGTCGACGTCGGGCGCCTCGACCCACTCCTGCCGCACGAGCCGCTCGACCTCGGCGAAGGCCGCGACGCTCGCCTCCGTCGCCGCCGGCCGCATGCGGAGCATGGACCCCTCGTGGACGCCGAGCACGACCGGGACCATCACGACCCCGACCAGCGCCCAGCGCCAGCGGCCGGCCGGGGCCCCGCCCGTCCCCGCGCCAGGGCCTTCGCCCTCCCAGGCTCCCGCCCGCGCCGACTCCAAGCCCGCCTCCCCGCCCCTCGCCTCCAAGGGCCCCGAGCCCCCCTCGCTCCGCGCCGAACGCCCCCGTAGGGCGAACTCCTACAACGTCTCCGCCAGGTAGGCGCGCACGCGGGCGAGCACGCTCGGCGCGTCGAGCCCGTAGCGGACGGCGAGGTGCTCGGCCGGGGCGGACGCCCCGAACGCGTCGACGCCGATCCGGAGCCCGAGCTCTCCGGTGTAGCGCTCCCAGCCGAAGGTCACGCCGGCCTCGAGCGAGACGCGGGCGCCGCAGCGGGGCGGGATCACCTGCTCGCGCCAGGCGAGCGGCTGGGCCTCGAACAGCTCCCAGCAGGGCAGCGAGACGACGCGCGCGGCCCGCCCGTCCTCGGCGTGGAGCGCGCGGGCGACGGCGAGCGCGACGTGCACCTCGCTGCCCGTGGCGATCAGGACGACCTGCGGGCCGTCGCCCGCCTCCCACAGCACGTAGCCGCCGCGCGCCGGGCCGTCGGGGTCGGCCCGCTCGAGCTCCGGCACGTTCTGGCGCGTGAGCGCCAGCACCGTCGGCCCGCGGTGCTCGAGCGCGAGCCGCCAGCCGACGACCGTCTCCGCCGTGTCGGCCGGGCGGAACACGCGCAGCCCGGGGATCACGCGGAGCGCCATGAGGTGCTCGACGGGCTGGTGCGTGGGCCCGTCCTCGCCCAGGTAGATCGAGTCGTGGGTCATGACCCACACGACGCGCGTCCCCATGAGCGCCGAGAGGCGCATCGCGGGCCGCGCGTAGTCGGTGAACGTGAGGAACGTCCCGCCGTAGGGGATCAGCCCGCCGTGGAGCGCGATCCCGTTCAGGATCGCGCCCATCGCGTGCTCGCGGACGCCGAACCGCAGGTTGCGGCCCGCGTAGTCGCCCGGGGAGAAGTCCGGCGTCCCCTTGAGGAGGGTCTTGTTCGAGGGCGAGAGGTCGGCGCTCCCGCCCACGAGGTTCGGCACGGCCGCCGCGAGCGCCTGGAGCGCCTTGCCGCTCGCGTTGCGCGTGGCGTCGGCCTTGCCCGCGGGCAGGCTCGGCCAGGCCACCGCGGCGAGGCCCGGCGCCGCCGGCCCGAACCACGCCTGGACCTCCTTCGCGGCGGCGGCCGGGAGCGCGTCCCAGGCCCGGTCCCAGGCCGCGCGGGCCTCGGACCAGGCGGCCTTCCGCGCGCCCCACCGCAGCCGGACCGCGTCGGGCACGAGGAACGGCTCCTGAGGCCAGCCCATGGCCGCCTTCGCCGCGGCGAGCTCCGCCTTGCCGAGCGGCGAGCCGTGCACGTCCGCCGTGCCGGCCTTCGTCGGCGCGAACTTGCCGATCGTCGTCTTGCAGGCGATCAGCGTCGGCTTGCCGCCGCCGTCGCGCCGCTCGGCCTCGGCCACGGCGGCCGCGAGCGCGCGGCGGATGTCGGCCAGGTCGTGGCCGTCGCAGCGGTCGGTCCGCCAGCCGTGCCCGGCGAAGCGCGTGAGCACGTCCTCGCCGAACGCGAGCGTCGTCGGCCCGTCGATCGAGATCCCGTTGTCGTCCCACAGCACGATGAGCCGGTGCAGCTCGAGGTGCCCGGCCAGGCTCGCCGCCTCGGCCGAGAGCCCCTCCATGAGGTCGCCGTCGCCGCAGATCACGAACGTCCGGTGCGCGAGCGCGTCCGCGGCCTGGGGCCAGCGCCCGACGAGGTGCCGCTCGGCGAGCGCCATGCCGACCGCGTTCGCGAACCCCTGCCCGAGCGGCCCCGTCGTCGTCTCGACGCCGGGCGTGTGCCCGACCTCCGGGTGCCCGGGCGTCTTGCTGTCGAGCTGCCGGAAGCGCTGGAGCTCCGACATGGGCAGGTCGTGGCCCGAGAGGTGGAGCAGGGCATACAGCAAGGCCGAGCCGTGCCCGGCCGAGAGCACGAACCGGTCGCGCCCGAGCCAGGCCGGGTCGCGCGGGTCGAGCCGGAGGTGCTCGGACCAGAGCACGTGCGCGACGTCGGCCATGCCCATGGGCATCCCGGGGTGCCCCGAGTCCGCGGCCTCGACCTGGTCCATGGCGAGCACGCGCAGCGCGTCCGCGCACAGCCGCTCGAGGTCGTCGCCCTGCCGGTCGGAGCCGAAGTCCGCGCTCATGTCTCCCCCTCGCGGACCCCCTCCCGGGGCCGACGCGCGCGCAGCCTACCGCGCGTCCGCCCCCGTTCCAGGGCCCCTGCCGCGCCTCTCCGTCCGGGGCGCCCCGCCGCTCCAGGTCACTCCTTCCTTGCCCTTGCCCTTGCCCTCCCTCTTCTCTTCCCTCCTCCCCTCTTCTCCCGCCTCCCCACCCCCGCGCGGCCCCACGCGGCCGCGGTGGTATCTTCTGCGCCCGCTCCGGCCCGCCCCGCTGGCCGCCGTGGAGGCCCCCATGCGCCTGGCACCCCTCGCCCTCCTGCTCGCCCTCGCCGCCGCCCTCCCGGCCCCCGCCGGCGCCGAGGACTGGAAGGCCGAGCTCGGCCCCGAGGACGACGCCTGGAAGAAGGTCGAGCAGACCTTCGTGTTCAACAACGGCGCCGAGCCCGAGACGCTCGACCCGCAGATCATGACGGGCGTCCCCGAGCACCGGCTCGCGATGGCCTGCTTCGAGGGGCTCGTCGGCCACCATCCCGAGACCCTCGCCCCGGTCCCCGGGATCGCCGAGCGCTGGACGGTCAGCCCCGACGGGCTCGTCTACACGTTCCACCTCCGCCGCTCGCAGTGGTCCGACGGGACCCCGCTCACGGCGAAGGACTTCCTCGCCTCGTGGCGGCGCGTGCTCGAGCCGAAGACGGCCGCGCAGTACGCGTACCAGCTCTACCCCGTGAAGGGCGCCGAGGCGTTCAACAAGCAGGGCGCCGACAAGCCGGACGGGAGCGGCAAGTACCCCCCGGCCGACTGGTCGAGCGTGGGCGTGCGCGCGCCGGACGAGCACACGCTCGTCGTGACGCTCGAGCGCCCGTGCGCCTACTTCCTCGACCTGTGCGCGTTCGAGACGCTCATGCCGGTGCCCATGGCCGTGGTCGAGCAGCACGGCGACCGCTGGACGCGCCCCGAGCACATCGTCTGCAACGGGCCGTTCAAGCCGGTCGAGTGGCTGCCGAACCAGCGGGTCACGTTCGCGAAGAACCCCCGCTACTGGGACGCCGGCTACGTCAAGCTCGAGAAGATCGTCGCCCTGCCCTACGAGGACATGGAGACGGCCTACAAGCTGTTCCAGCAGGGCAAGATCGACTGGATGGACGACGTCCCGGCCGCCAAGATCGACGAGTGCAAGCGGCTGCCCGAGTTCTACGTCGCCCCGTACTTCGGCAGCTACTTCTACCGGTTCAACGTCACGAAGCCGCCCTTCGACGACGTGCGCGTCCGCCGCGCGCTCGCGCTCTCGATCGACCGCGAGGTGATCACGCGCGACATCCTGAAGGCCGGGCAGGTGCCCGCGACGCACTTCGTCCCGCCGCTCCCCGGCTACCAGAGCCCGCGCGGGCTCGCCTACGACCGCGCCGCTGCCCGCAAGCTGCTGGCCGAGGCGGGCTACCCCGACGGCAAGGGCTTCCCGAAGGTCGAGCTGCTCTACAACACGCTCGAGGCGCACAAGCTCGTGGCCGAGAACGTCGTGCAGCAGTGGCGCGAGAACCTGGGGATCACGGTCTCGCTCCGCAACTCGGAGTGGAAGGTCTACCTCAACGACGTCCAGCACCTGCAGTATCAGCTCGCGCGCGCCGCGTGGATCGGCGACTACCTCGACCCGAACACGTTCCTCGACATGTTCGTGACGGGCGGCGGGAACAACCAGACCGGCTGGTCGAACGCCCGCTACGACGCGCTCATCGCGCAGGCCGCGGCGGAGGTCGACGCGAAGAAGCGCGCGGCCGTGCTCCGGCAGGCCGAGGAGCTCCTCGTCGAGCAGGAGCTGCCGATCATCCCCGTCTACATCTACGTGAAGAAGGGCCTGCTCGCCGACAAGGTGGCCGGGATCCACGAGAACGTCCGGGCGCTCCACCCGTTCCAGTACATCTGGATCGAGCCCACGGACTGACGCAGACGCCCGCCCCGATCCACCCCCGAACCGAGCGGACGGACCTCCCTTGGGACGCTACCTGCTGCGCCGCGTGATCCAGGTGCCGATCGTGCTCTGGATCCTCGTGACGGCGACGTTCTTCCTCATGCGCTACACGCCCGGCGGTCCGTTCGACATGGACAAGCAGGTCGACCCCGCCGTGAAGGCGCAGATGGAGGCGAAGTACAACCTCGACAAGCCCATGCCCGTCCAGTACGGGCTCTTCCTGTGGGACCTCGTGCGCCTCGACCTGGGGCCGTCGTTCAAGAACAAGACGATGACCGTGAACGAGATCATCGCCGCCAAGGCCCCGGCCTCGGCCGTGCTCGGGCTCTACGCGGTCGTGATCGCGCTCGTGCTCGGCCTCGGCGCGGGCGTCGTCGCCGGCGTGCGCCAGAACTCGGTGTTCGACTACGGGTCGATGACCGTCGCGATGGTCGGGCTCGCCGTGCCGACGTTCGTCGTCGGGCCGCTGCTCGCGCTCGTGTTCGGGATCTACCTGGGCTGGCTGCCCGTGGCCGGCTACGAGGGCATGGACGGGCTGCGCTACCTGGTCCTGCCCGCCTTCACGCTCGCGCTCCCGTTCGCCGCGCGCATCGCCCGGCTCGCCCGCGCGGGCATGCTCGAGGTGATCCACCAGGACTACATCCGGACCGCCTGGGCCAAGGGCCTCTCCGAGCAGGTCGTCGTGCTGCGCCACGCGCTGCGCGGGGCCATGCTCCCGGTCGTCTCGTTCCTCGGCCCGGCGGTCGCCCAGATCCTCACCGGCTCGCTCGTCGTCGAGCAGATCTTCGGGATCCCCGGGATCGGGCGCGAGTTCGTGCAGGGGGCGACGAACCGCGACTACACGCTCGTCATGGGGACCGTGATCCTGTTCGGCGTGCTGCTCGTCGGGTTCAACCTGCTCGTCGACATCCTCTACGGGTTCCTCGACCCGCGGATCCGCTACGCGTGAGCGGCCCGGGAGGTCCCGGCGCGGCCGCCCCCGCGCCGCCGCCGGCCGCGGCCGCGCCCTCGGCGGCCGGCCCGCGCAAGGGCACGAGCCTGTGGGCCGACGCCTGGAAGCGGCTCAGGAAGAACCACATGGCGATGCTCGGCCTGTGGGTCGTCGTCGCGATGTCGCTCGTCTCGGCGCTCGCGCCGTGGCTGGTCCTCTTCGACCCCACCTACGAGGAGAACTGGATCGGCGCGCAGGCGCCCGGGCACCGCCACCCGGACGTGCTCACGAAGAACGTGCTCGAGGTCGGGCAGCCCGCCGAGGTCGCGGCGGGCCAGCGCGCGGCCGGAGAGGTCGTGTTCATCTGCGACGAGACGGTCGAGACGGAGTACCGGATCGCGGTCCGGCGCGGCAAGGTCAGCGACGTCCAGCGGGCCGAGGGCGCGATCAAGCTCGAGGCGCTCGACGCCTCGGCCGCCGGCGACGCGCTGGTCGAGGTGCTCGAGGACGGGACGCGGGGCCCGCGCCTCGAGGGGGTGCGCGTCGAGAAGGGCGCGCCGCTCCCCGAGGCGTTCGGCGCGCGCGGGCGCTCGGCCGTCCTGTTCGTGCGCCACGTCGAGGGGGCCCGGAAGCGGGTCGAGTACCGCGCGACCCTCGTGGACGGCGTCGTCCGCGCGCTCGCGCGCGACGGCGCGCCCGTCCCGCGGGCCGAGCTGAGCGGGCGCGACCTCCTCGAGGTCTCGGCCGACGGCCGCCCGCAGACGCACGCACACCCGCTCGGGACCGACCTCAAGGGCCGCGACCTCCTGTCGCGGATCCTCTACGGGGGGCGGATCTCCATGCTCGTGGGGATCGTCGCGACCGTCGTGAGCCTGCTCATCGGCGTCGTCTACGGCGCCGTCTCGGGCTACGCGGGCGGCCGGACCGACGACGTGCTCATGGCGATCGTCGACATCCTGTTCGCGATCCCCTACATGTTCCTCGTGATCCTCCTGCTCGTGAACTTCGGGCGCGACATCGTGGTCCTGTTCATCGCGCTCGGGGCCGTGCAGTGGCTCACCATGGCGCGGATCGTGCGCGGCCAGATCCTCTCGCTCAAGGAGAAGGAGTTCGTCGAGGCCGCGCGCATGAGCGGGACGGGCCCGGCGGGGATCCTGTTCCGCCACCTGATCCCGAACACGATGGGCGTCGTCGTCGTCTACACGACGCTGACCGTCCCGGCCGTGATCCTCCAGGAGTCGTTCCTGGCCTTCATCGGGCTCTCGGTCGAGTACCAGGGGCAGAGCCTCGAGTCGTGGGGCGCGCTCGTGAAGGCGGGCGTCGACTCGCTCGGGACGGACGGCTCGCGCTCGTGGCTGCTGCTCTGGCCGTCGTTCGCGATGGCGGCGACGCTGTTCAGCCTGAACTTCCTGGGCGACGGGCTGCGCGACGCGCTCGACCCCAAGCAGCGAGGCCGCTCGTGACGACGCCCGCGCCGTCCCCCGCCGCCGCGGCCGGGGCCCCCGGGCAGGGGCCGGCCCTGGCCCCCGTCCTCGCCGTGGACGACCTCCACGTGCGGTTCCGCACCGACGACGGGCACGTCCACGCCGTGAACGGCGTCACGTTCGAGGTGCGGCCGGGGGAGTCGCTCGCGCTCGTGGGCGAGTCGGGCTGCGGGAAGAGCGTCACGTCCATGACGATCCTCCGGCTGCTCCCCTCGCCGCCGACCGAGGTCCCGAAGGGGACGATCCGCTACCGGGGCGACGACCTGCTGCGGCTCTCGAACCGGCAGATGCGCCGGGTCCGCGGGGGGAAGGTCGCGATGATCTTCCAGGACCCCATGACGAGCCTGAACCCGTTCCTGCGGGTCGGCCGGCAGCTCACCGAGGCGATCGAGCTCCACCTCGGCCTGCGCGGGGCCGCCGCGCGCGCGCGCGCCGTGGAGGCGCTGCGCGAGGTCGGGATCCCCGGGCCCGAGACGCGCGTCGACGCCTACCCGCACGAGCTCTCGGGCGGCATGCGCCAGCGCGTGATGATCGCCATGGCACTCGTGACGGGCCCCGACCTCCTGATCGCCGACGAGCCGACGACGGCGCTCGACGTGACGATCCAGGCCCAGATCCTCGACCTCATGCGGCGGCTCCAGCGCGAGCGCGGCATGTCCATGATCCTGATCACGCACGACCTGGCCGTCGTGGCCGGCATGTGCACGCGCGTCGTCGTGATGTACGCCGGGCGGATCGTCGAGGAGGCGCCGGTCGACGACCTGTTCGACGACCCGCGGCATCCCTACACGCTCGCGCTGCTCGAGAGCGTCCCGCGCCTCGACGCCGCGCTCGGGCGGCGGCTGCGCCCGATCGAGGGCCTGCCGCCCAAGCTGACCGAGCCCCCCGTGGGCTGCTCGTTCGCGCCGCGCTGCCGGTTCGTGCTCGACCGTTGCCGGACGGAGACCCCGTGGCTCGAGCCCGACGCCGACGGCCGCCTGCGGGCGTGCTTCGTGCCCCTGCGCCGCGGTCGCCCCCTCGCGCCGGCCGGCGGCCCTGCCGGGGCGGGCCCGGCGGCCGAGGGCGCGGGAGGCTCGACGTGAGCGACTTCGAGCGCGTCGCGGCGGCGGCCTCCGCGGTGGCCCCGCCGCTCCTCGAGGTCACCGACCTCGAGATGCACTTCCCCAAGCACGAGGGCGTGTTCGTGCGCCGGGAGGTCGCGCGGGTCCGCGCCGTGAACGGCGTGTCGTTCACGCTCCGGCCCGGCGAGACGCTCGGGCTCGTGGGCGAGTCGGGCTGCGGCAAGTCGACGCTCGCGCGCGCGGTCCTCCAGCTCCACCGGCCGACCGGCGGGAGCGTCCGGTTCAAGGGCCAGGAGCTGACCCGGCTCTCGGGCGAGGCGCTCCGGCACGTCCGGCGCGACCTCCAGATGATCTTCCAGGACCCCTACGCGAGCCTCGACCCGCGCTGGACGATCGGCCAGATCGTCGCCGAGCCGCTGCTCAACTTCGGGCGGCCGTCGCGCGACGAGCTGCGCGCGCGCGTGCGCGCGCTCATGCTCACGGTCGGCCTCGACCCGGACTGGGTCGAGCGCTACCCCCACGAGTTCTCGGGCGGGCAGCGCCAGCGGATCGGCGTCGCCCGGGCGCTCGCGCTCGAGCCCCAGGTGATCTTCTGCGACGAGCCGGTCTCGGCGCTCGACGTCTCGATCCAGGCCCAGATCATCAACCTGCTCGAGGAGCTGCAGCAGCGGCTCCAGCTCGCCTACGTGTTCATCGCGCACGACCTGGCCGTCGTCCGGCACCTCTCGCACCGGATCGCGATCATGTACCTCGGGCGGATCGTCGAGACGGCCGGCCGCGACGCGATCGTCGAGCGCACCCGCCATCCCTACGCGCGCGCGCTCCTGTCCGCCGTGCCGATCCCCGACCCGAAGCTCGAGCGCACGCGCGAGCGCGTGCTCCTCGAGGGCAACCTCCCCTCGCCGACCGAGGCCCGGGAGGGCTGCGACTTCGCGTCGCGCTGCCCGCTCCGGAAGACCATCGGCGCCAGCGACGCCGAGCGCTGCCTCCGCGAGCGTCCGCCCCTCGTGCCGGCGAAGGACGACGCGAACCACCTCGTCGCCTGCCACCACGTGTCGTAGGGCCCGGGCGCCCACAGGGCGCCCGGGGCCCTGCGACACGTGGCTGGGGGATGGGGCCGCACGACGAGCGAGCGCCGGGCCCAGGCCCCTCCCGTCGGAGCCAGTCAGCGCGTTCCTGAACTCGTTCTTTGGAAGCCATTGCCCGGCTTGCGGCGAGATGAAGCCAATGATCGAGACTCACAGCGAGAACCACCAGAAACAAGGGGAGGTGGTTCCAGGAAGGGCGTGAGCTATGGGGCTCAAGTGGACTCAGTCGAACGAGTGGACTCAGTCGAACGGAGGCCCCCTCCTCTTGCTGGAGGAGGGGGCGCTTCCGTACTGGCAGGGGGTCACCAATGAACCTGAGCCAGACGACCCAGCGACGGACTATGGGCGATCAGTTGCATGCCAAGCGCAGGCTGCGACCGTAGTACCCGTGGGCCCCTTCGAGGGAGTCGTACTCGGCGGATTCCCGGCACTCTGTGCCACTTGGTGGATCGCCGGCGGCGACATTGCGCTACTTAGAACTTGTTGCACAGATTGTGCGGTCGAGGAACTTGAGGCCGAATCCGTCCTGGCGTCAATGGGCGCGCGGCCAGGCGATCGCCATACTTTACGATACTCAGTTGCCTCCCAACCGCTCCACCTCTTCGACTCAGCGTACGCAGGCAATGATGCACATCAGGCCCCGACTCCCTCCGAGCGCCGTTTGCCGTCGTTGATCATCCCGGTCAAGGCTGCTTTGTTCGACATTCACTCTGCAACCTACGAAGCGTCAAACGGCTGCGAAGTGATTTTGCACTGGCTGCACGCCAGGCCCGCGACGGTCTCTCCGTGAGATCCCGTGCTGTCCGGAAACTCCGCCGCCGTGACGTTGGCCTGTCGCCGGGGTCCTCGCCAGCCCAGAGCTGCAGGGGGTGCCGGTGCCTCGGTCGTGCCTGCGCCGCTCCGGGCACGCATCCTCCAGCGTCCGAGGGTCCGCGGACGGGCATCACCCGTCCCAGGTTTATGCCCCAGCTGGTAACTAGAATACGTTTGCAGTCATCACCCGTCCCAGGCTTATGTCATCACCCGTCCCAGGCTTATGGCCAAGGCCGCCGGCCGGGGGCCCGCGGAAGCCCTTCCTCCCCTCTCCTGACGCCCTACGCGCACCCACTCGTGCTGGAGCCCGTACGCGCCGCGAGCCCGGGCCCCTCGCGGGTCCCGGGCTGGGTGGTCGGCGGAGGTCGGCCAGCGCATCGACGACGGGCGTCGTAGCGGGGCCGGGCCCCAGGTCAGGGCGGCGCGCGCGGAGGGCCCTCGCTGCCGCCGCCGTCGCCGCCGGCGCCCGTGCTCTCCCCGGCCTTGGCGACGCGGGCGCCGTGGAAGCAGGGCAGGCCGAAGGTCCCGTGAGGGAAGACGACCCTGCGGTTCCCCTCGCGCCAGAGGCGGCGGGTCTCGTGGACCTCCTTGCGCCAGGCCTGGAGGCCCTGGATCGCCTCGATCCGCGTCTCGCGGTCCTTGCAGGCGATCCGCGGGTTTCTGGCGAAGGCGGGGAAGCAGTCGCCGATACTCCGCCGCGGGTCCTCGAGCAGGATCTTCTCGATCCCGATCGGCGCCCGCAGGCCTGCGAGTCGGCGCTCCTCGCGGGCCTTCGCGAGGCCCTCGTCGAGGAGGCCCCGGAAGTGCGCGCGGACCTCGGCCAGGCTCATGTGCTCGTAGCCGGGCGGCGGCACGGGTCGAACCACGACCCGCTCGGGCAGCTTCGAGCGGACCCGCTCGGGTCGCGGCGCGCGCTCCTTGCATTTGGCGGCCTTGCGGCGCTTGGCCTGGCGTCGCTCCCGCGCCGCGTCGAGCTGCTGCTTCCGGCGCTTCGGTCGCCCGCGCCGCGCGTCCTGCTCGCGCTGCGCTCGGCGCCGGCGCGCGTCCTCCGCGAGCGCCTCGCGCTCCTCGCGGCGGAGCTCCTCGAGCCGGGCCTCCTCGGCGCTGAGCGAGCCCTCGCGGACGCGCTTCGG
>JANJTH010000290.1 GCA_024711205.1 Planctomycetota bacterium
GCGTGCGGGCGAGCGCGGCCGCGGCCTCGAACCCGGCCCGGAGGAGCGCGCCCTGGAGCAGGCCGGCCTCGCCGCGGCGGGCCGGGTCGTGCGCGAGCTCGAGCGCCGGTCCGCCCGGCCGGCCGAAGCCCGCGGGGACGAGCACGTAGGCGGCGCGCCGGCCGAGGCGCACGTCGTCCTCGGCGGCGGCGCGGTCGGCCGCGCCGGCCCGCAGGCCCTCGTCGGCGAGCAGCCGGTCGACGAGCGCGCGCGCGGCCGGGCCGCCGTCCTCGTCGACGACGGCCACGGGGATCCGGCTCGCCCCGCTCCCGCCCGAGACGACCTGCGCGAAGAAGAGCGCGAACAGGGCCGGGAACGCGAACACGAAGAACGCGTCGGTGCGCCGCCGCGCGAGCAGCCGGAGGTCCTTCCAGGCGATCAGCGGGACGGCGAGCACGCGGCCTCCAAGTCGACGTCCTGCCCGCGCGCGGGTCTCCAGGCCGCGGGGACCCGCGCGCGGGCCGCCGCCGTCGTGGGCTCAGTCACGGAGCGCGCGCCCCGTGAGCGCGAGGAACGCGCGCTCGAGCGGGGCGCGCGCGAGCCCCCCGGGCGCGTCCGGCGCGCGGCCGGCGTGGCGGGCCACGAGCTCGTCGGGCGTCCCGGCGTCGAGGAGCCGGCCGCGGTCGACGACCGCGACGCGGTCGCAGACGCGCTCGACCTCGTCCATGTGGTGCGACGTGTAGACGACGGTCCGCCCCGCGTCGCGCAGCGCGCGCACGCGCTCGAGCAGGAGCGCGCGCGACTGCGGGTCGACGCCCACGGTCGGCTCGTCGAGCACGAGCAGCTCGGGCTCGTGGACGAGCGCGACGGCCAGGTTGAGCCGGCGCTGCATGCCGCCCGACCAGCCCGCGACGCGCTCGTCGGCCCGCTCGTCGAGCATGACGAACGCGAGCGCGTCCTCGACGCGGGCCCGGAGGGCGGCCCCGCGCAGGCCGTGGAGCCGCCCGAAGAACGTGACGTTCTCGCGGCCCGTGAGCTCGTCGTAGAGCGCGAGCTCCTGCGGGGCGACGCCGAGCCGGCGCAGCCACCCGCGCGGCGGCGGGGCGCCGTCGAGGAGGAGCCGCCCCGCGTCGGGCCGCTCGAGGCCGAGGAGCAGCCGCACGAACGTCGTCTTGCCGGCCCCGTTCGGGCCCAGGAGCCCCAGGACCTCGCCGCGGCGGACCTCGAGGTCGAGCCCGTCGAGCGCCTGCCGCGCCCCGAACCGCTTGCGGAGCCCGATCACCTCGAGGTGCAGGGGCGTGGGGGGCGCGGTCATGGGCCCGCCGCGGGTGGCTTCGAGCGCGAGGGTTCCAGGCACCGTCGCAACGTAGTCGCGCCGGCGCGGCCGGCCAGGCAGACGGTGGCCGCGCACGGCGGCGTCGCGAGATGGGCCGAGCCCGGGCCGCGCGGGGCCGGTCGGGCCGCACGGCCGCGGGGCGCCGCGCGCTCGAGTCCTGGGCCCGCTCGAATCCAGGTGCCCGGTTCGCGCGAAGGTGACGATGTGGGCGCGGTCGCGGCGCCCGGGAGGAGGGCCCGTGGGCCGTCGCGCGTTGATCGTCGGTGCCGGGCCGGGCGGGCTCGCGGCCGCCATGCTCCTCGCCCGGGCCGGGGTGCAGGTCAAGGTGCTCGAGCGCCACCCGCGCGTGGGCGGGCGGACGTCGTCGTTCCGCCTGCCCGACCCGGCCGGCGCGGGCGCGTTCACGTTCGACCTGGGGCCGACGTTCTTCCTCTACCCGCGCGTGCTGGCCGAGGTGTTCGAGGCGTGCGGGCGCCGGCTCGAGGACGAGGTCGAGCTCGTGCGGCTCGACCCGCAGTACCGGATCGCCTTCGGGCAGGGCGGGAAGCTCGACTGCACGCCGCGCGTCGAGGCCATGGCCGCGGAGATCGCGGCCCTCTCGCCCGGCGACGCGCCGGCGTTCGGGCGGTTCATGACGGAGCAGCGCGAGAAGCTGGCCGCGTTCCGCCCGTGCCTCGAGCAGCCGTTCCTCGGCTGGCGCGCGCTCCTCTCGCGCCGGCTGTTCGGGCTCATGCCTCGGATCAAGCCCTGGCGCTCGCTCGACCGCGAGCTCGCGAGCTACTTCGCCGACGAGCGGGTCCGGCTCGCGTTCTCGTTCCAGTCGAAGTACCTCGGCATGTCGCCGTTCCGCTGCCCGAGCCTGTTCTCGATCCTCTCGTTCCTCGAGTACGAGCACGGCGTGTGGCACCCGCTCGGCGGCTGCGGCGCCGTCTCCGAGGCCATGGCGCGCGTCGCGCGCGACCTGGGCGTCGAGGTCGCGCTCGGCGAGGAGGTCCAGGAGGTCCTCGTCGAGGGCGGGCGCGCCGTCGGGCTCCGCACGGCGAGCGGGGTCGAGCGCGCCGACGCCGTCGTGATCAACGCCGACTTCGCGCGCGCCATGCAGCGCCTAGTGCCCGCGCGGCACCGCCGGCGCTGGACGGACAAGAAGATCGCGCGCGCGCGCTTCTCGTGCTCGACGTTCATGCTCTACCTGGGGCTCGACCGGCGCTTCGACGACCTCCCCCACCACACGATCCACATCGCGCGCGACTACGCCGCGAACCTCGACGCGATCGAGCGCCGGCGCGTGTTGCCCGAGGACCCGTCCTTCTACGTGCAGAACGCGTCCGTCACCGACCCGACGCTCGCGCCCGCGGGGAAGAGCGGGCTCTACGTGCTCGTGCCGGTCCCGCACGAGAGCCCGCACGTCGACTGGTCGCGCGAGCGGGCGCGCTACCGGCGGCTCGTGCTCGAGCGCCTGACCCAGATCGGCCTGCCCGCGGACCTCGAGCGCCACGTGGTCGCCGAGCGGGTCGTGACGCCCGACGACTGGAGCCACGGCATGGAGGTCCACCTGGGGGCGACGTTCAACCTCGCGCACGACCTGGGGCAAATGCTCCACCTGCGCCCGCAGAACCGCTTCGAGGACCTGCCCGGGGTCTACCTCGTGGGCGGCGGGACGCACCCGGGCAGCGGGCTGCCCGTGATCTACGAGTCGGCGCGGATCACGACGCGCCTCCTGTGCGAGGACCTGGGCGTCGACGCGCCCGCCGGCCTCGCGCCGGGGCCGGAGTGGACGGCGGTCGCGGAGGCCGGGCCCGGCGACCCCGGGCCCGGGCGGTTCGCGCGCGCGGCCTCGCGCGCCGAGCGGCCGGGC
>JANJTH010000303.1 GCA_024711205.1 Planctomycetota bacterium
CGCGCCGGTGCTCCCGGAGCGTGCGCGCCCCCGCCGGCCCGCGCGCGCGGGGGCCTCGCCCGGGGCGGCCGCCGGCCGCCCGCGCGGCGCGAGGCCTCGCGCGGGGAGCCGGGGCCAGACCCCGAACGGACGCGGGGCCCCCGGCGCCACGCCGCCCTCCGGCGGCGCCTCCCCGGGCCTGTCGGTGCCGGGCGATAGCTTCAGGGGACCCGTGACCCCCCCGGCCAGCACCGCACCCCCCGCCCCCCCGCTCGACCGCCTCGCGCCGGCCCCCGCCGCCGGGGGCCCCCCGGGCGGGGCCCCGAGCCTGGCCCCCGCGCTCCCGGGCGCGGAGCCGCCGCCCTCGGACGAGGCCGCGCCCCCGCTCCCGCCCCTGCACGACGCGCTGGCGCTCGCGCGGCTGATCCCGCGGGGCGACCAGTGGCGCCTGTTCTCGGAGCTGGCGGCCGAGGCCCGCTACGTCGACATCGAGACGACGGGCCTCGACCCCTCGGACGAGATCACGCTCGTCGGGGTCTCGGACGGGCACGGCACGCGGGTCCTCGTGCGCGGCCGCGACCTGTCGACCGCCGCGCTCGCGGACGCGCTCGCGCACGCCCGCCTGCTCGTGACCTACAACGGGGGCGCCTTCGACCTGCCCCGCCTCCGGCGCGCCTTCCCGGGGCTCCCCGGCTGGGACCTCCCCCACTTCGACCTCGCGACGGCGGCGCGCCGCCTCGGGCTCAAGGGGGGCCTCAAGGGCGTCGAGCAGGCGCTCGGCGTGCGC
This sequence comes from Planctomycetota bacterium, assembly GCA_024711205.1. GTDB lineage: Bacteria > Planctomycetota > J058 > J058 > J058 > JANJTH01. The sequence goes on from JANJTH010000303.1 coordinate 767, forward strand.
CGCCCGCGCGACCTGCGCGGCGTCGACGGCCTCGCCGCGGTGTCCCTCTGGCGCGCCCACCAGGCCGGCGACCCCGACGCGCTGCGCCGCCTCGTGCGCTACTGCCGCGCCGACGTCGAGGGCCTCGTGAGCCTCGCCCCCCGCCTCTACGCGCGGCTCGCGCAGCGGCGCGAGCCCCCCGCGGGGCAGCCCCCGCTCCTGCTCCTCGGGACGGACCGCGCCCCCACGGGCTGACCGCGGGCGCGCGCCGGCGGTCGGCCCCGAGGGGCCCCCCGCGCGCTACACCGTCTCGGCGGGCAGCTCCTTCGCGTCCGTGTCCCAGAACCCGCGCAGCCGGTCGCGGCGGGCCGGGGCCTGGAGCTTCTGGAGCGCGCCGACCTCGATCTGCCGGATCCGCTCGCGCGAGACCTTGAAGATCGCGCCGACCTCCTCGAGCGTGTACGTGTAGCCGTCGCCGAGCCCGTAGCGGAGCTTGAGCACCTCGCGCTCGCGGTAGGACAGCGTCTTGAGGAGGCGCTGGATGCTGTCGCGCAGCATGCTCTGCTGCGAGGCGTCCACGGGCGTCTCGCTCTTGTGGTCCTCGATCAGCTCGCCGAAGTAGCCCTCGTCGCCGCCGCCGTAGGGCTGGTCGAGCGAGAGCGACGAGCGGTGCAGCTCGAGCAGGCGCCCGACCTCCTTGGCCGGCAGCTTCGAGGTGCGCGCCAGCTCGTCGAGGGTCGGCTCGCGCCCGTAGCGCTTGAGGAAGTCCTCGCGCTCCTCGACGAGCCGGTTCAGGTTGTTGATCGCGTGGATCGGGATCCGGACCGTGCGCGACTGGTAGGCGATCGAGCGCGTGATCGTCTGCTTGATCCACCACGTCGCGTAGGTCGAGAACTTGTTGCCGCGGCTCGCCTGGTAGCGGTCGAGCGCCTTCATGAGGCCCGTGTTCCCCTCCTGGATCAGGTCGAGGAACGGCAGGCCCTTGTTGCGGAACTTCTTGGCGATCGAGACGACGAGGCGCAGGTTCTTCTTCGAGAGCGCCTTCTTCGCCTCCTCGTAGCGGTCGCAGCCCTGGCGCGCGTGCGCGAGGTAGAAGTCGAGCGCCCCGGGCGTCGCCTGGGCGCGCGCCGCGAGCTGCCCGAGCTGCCGCTCGATCACGGCGACCTCGTGGCGGGCCTCGTCCGTCCGGCGGCTGCGCAGGCGCTCGGCCGCCTGGGAGAGCGCCTGCATGCGGGCGTGGATCCGCTCGAGGCGGCCCACGAGCGGGATCAGGCGCGAGATCTGGATCCGGTAGGGGAGGAGCACCCCGCAGGCCTCGCTCACCTTGCGGTCGAGCGCGCGGCGGAGGAGCGCGCGCTCCTCCTCGCTCCGGTCGGGCTCGATCATGCGGAGGAAGGTGCGCCGGTGCTCCGCGAGGTCGCGGCGGACGACCGGGAGCTGCCGGGCCAGGTCGGCGCGGATCCGCTCCTTCTTCGCGTTGTCGTTCGCCTCGATGAGGAGGACGCGGTCGACGGGCAGCGAGCCCTGCACGATCTTGTCGAGGAGCCGCGCCGTGAGCGCGAGCGCCATGGCGCTGCGGAGGATCCGCTCGCGGTAGGCGCCGCGGGCCTCCTCGAGCTCGCGCGCGAGGACCCGCTCCTCCTCGACGTTGATCGGCGGGATCACGCTCATCTGCTGCAGGTAGACCTTGACCAGGTCCTGCTCGCGCGCGTCGTCGGCCGACTGGCTCATGGAGGCCCTCGCGGGCGCGGGCCCGCCGTGGCGAAGGAGATGCCGGGCGCGAGGCGCCCGCAGCGGCGTGATTGTAGGGGCGCCCCCTCGGGCCGTAAAGTGCACCGCAGGCGCGCGACCTGCGCGGGCGGCGAGGCCAGGCATGGGGCTCTACGAGATCGACGACCGGGCCCCGCGCGTCCACGCGGACGTCTACCTGGCGCCCGGGTGCCAGGTCGTGGGCGACGTCGAGGTCGGGCAGGGCTCGACCGTGTGGTTCAACGCCGTCGTGCGCGGCGACGTCCGGCCGGTGCGGATCGGCCGGCGCACGAACGTGCAGGACCTCTGCCTCGTGCACGTCACGACCGGGCGCTACCCGTGCGAGCTCGGCGACGAGGTGACCGTCGGGCACGGCGCCAAGCTCCACGGCTGCCGGATCGTCGGCCGGGCCATGATCGGCATGGGGGCGGTCCTGCTCGACGGGGTCGAGGTCGGCGAGCTCTCGATCGTCGCCGCGCAGGCCCTCGTGCGGGTCGGGTTCAAGGTCCCGCCCGGGACGCTCGTGGCCGGGGTCCCGGCCACCGTGAAGCGCGAGCTCACGGCCGCCGAGCGCGACGAGATCCTCCGCTCGGCCGACCGCTACGCGGAGCTCGGGCGGCGCTACCGCGAGCGACTGCGCGCCGCGCAGCACCGGCCGGCCCGGCCGGCGGCCAAGCCGGCCGCGGCGGCGCCGGCCGG
>JANJTH010000304.1 GCA_024711205.1 Planctomycetota bacterium
TCCCGGCCGCGCGCGCCGACGGCGCCCTGCCGGGGCCGTCGGCCCTCCTCGCGCTCGTCCGCGAGGGGCGCCGGCTCCTCGCCGAGGCGGGCGAGGGCGCGGGGCCGCTCGCCTGCGCGCGCTGCGCGCGCGCGTCGGCCCTCGACGAGGCCTACTGCGCCGGGTGCGGGCTGCGCCTGCGCTTCCCCTGCCCGGTCTGCGAGGCCACCTGCCGCGCGGGCGACGCGCACTGCGCGGCCTGCGGCGGGGCGCTCGGCGAGGACGCCGTCCTCGCGCGCGTCGCCGCGCTCGAGGCCGAGGCCGAGGCCGCGCGCCGCCGCGCCGAGACGGACCCGCTCCGGCCCTACGCGAAGACCGAGACGCTGCGCTCGGGCGACGTGCGGGTGGTCCTGGGCACGCTCCCCGACGGGCGCCGCGAGCTCGTGAAGCTCGCCCACACCCCGCGCGGGCGGCTCCTCGTCGAGAACGAGCGCGCCGCGCTCGAGGCGCTCCGCGGCGTCCCGGGCGTCGTCCCGCTCCTCGAGGTCCGCGAGGACGACGAGCGGCTCGCGCTCGTGCTCCCCCACCTCGTGCCCTCCATGCTGCGCTTCCCGGTCGCGATCCCCCGCCTGCTCCGCCTCGGCGCGCGCGTGCTCGAGGTCCTCGAGGCCGTCCACGCGCGCGGGCTCGTCCACGGCGACCTGAAGCCGCGCCACGTCGTCCTCGACCCCGACGACCGGCCCACGCTGATCGACTGGAACGCGGCGCAGCCGCCGGGGCCCAGCCGGTTCGGGGCCTACACGCCGCTGTTCGCCGCGCCCGAGCAGGTGAGCGGCGACCGCGTCGACGCGCGCTCCGACCTCTACGCGCTCGGCGTCGTCCTCTACCTCTACTTCGTCCACGACCGCCTCCCGGCCGTGCTCGAGGAGCAGGCCGAGCCCGAGCCGCTCCTCGCCGTGCTCAACGCGAAGAAGGCCCAGAACCGGGCCTTCCTGACCCAGAACACCGTCTTCCAGGGCAAGCTCCTCGACGCGCAGCTCGCCTTCAACAAGGCGGGCGGCCCGGCCGCGGGCGGCGGCCCGCCCAGGCAGGCCGCCTCGCGCGGCCCGGGCGGCGACGAGGCCGAGACGCGGCGGATCCTGGGCGCGAAGTACCTGTTCGGGGCCGAGCTGCGCCGCACGCACGACGTGAACGCCGAGATCCACCTGACGGGCGAGGTCCTCGCGGTCGTGCGGCGCGCGACCGCGGTCGACCCGGCCGACCGGTTCCCCGACGCGACGAGCATGCGGGCCGCGCTCGAGCGCCTGCTCGCGGGGCTGCCGGCGCCCGGGGCGGTGACGTCGTGACCCCCTCGCTCGCGCTGCCGAGCGCGCTCCACGCGCGCTGGCGGGCCCTGCCGCGGCTCGGCTGGTGGGGCGGGCGCCTGCGCGGGCTCCGCCGCGTGCGGTCGCTCGAGCAGGACGTCGTGACGGCGTGGGTGGGCGAGCGCCCGGACGGGGCGCGCGAGCTCGTGCGCCGCGGCTGGGGCGAGGCCGGCGTCGAGCAGCTCCTCAACGAGCTCGACGCGCTCGGGGCGCTCGGCGCGGCCGGCCCGGGCCCCGGCGGGGCCGGCGGCGTGGTCCGCCCGCTGTGGGTCGGGCGCGAGGGCGAGGCCGGGCTCGTCGTCGCGCTGCCCTGGGTCGTCGAGCGCGCGCTCGAGCATCCGCTCGACCTGCGCTGGCTCCTGCGCGCGTTCGTCGCGGTCGCGCGGGCCGTGGGCGCGCTCCACCGCGCCGGCTGGGTCCACGCGGGGCTCACCGAGGACGCGCTGCGCTGGGGCCCGGGGCCCGACGACGTCGCGGTGTGGGACCTGCGCTGGGCGCAGCGCCCCGGGCCGCGCCGGTTCGAGGCGTTCTCGGCGCGCTTCGCCGCGCCCGAGCAGGTGACGGGCGGCGCGCTCGGGCCGCAGGCCGACGTCTACGCGCTCGGCGTGCTCCTCTACTCCGCGTTCCACCGCGGGCGGTTCCCCACGATCCTCGTCCCGCAGGGGCGCGCCGGCGCGCACGCGACCGAGGCGGCGCTCAGCCCGGTCACGGTGTTCGGCCCGGGCGGCGAGGCCTGGGCCGACGAGGGCGAGGCCGCGCCCGACGTCCAGGGCACGCTCGGGGCCAAGGTCCTGTTCGCGACCGAGCTCGAGCGCGTCGTGCGGCGCAACACGGACATCGCGCTCGCGGCCGAGGTCCTGCGCGTGATCGAGCGCGCGACCGAGCTCGAGCCCGAGCGCCGGCACGCGGACGCGCTCGCGCTCGCGGACGCGCTCTCGGCCCTCCTCGCGCGCGCCGAGGAGCTCGCCCCGGCCTGAGCCCGCTGGAGCCGCTCAGGGGTGGAGCAGGCCAAGCGCCAGCGCGCTGGCCGCACGAGGAAGGCCATGCCCCTGCACGACCGCGGGAGCGGGCGCGGGAAGAGGCTCCTGCCACCCGAACGGCTGCAACCCGCTCAGCCCCCGCGGGGCCGCCGGCGCTGGTGCGCGCGGCGGGCGGCCCGCCGGTCGCGGGCCGCGTCCGGCGTCGGCCCCGGGCCGTCGGGCGCGGGGTCCTCGGGGTCGGGCGCTTGCGCGGCGAGGAGCGCGAGGCGCGGGTCGAGCCGCTCGAGGTGCGCGCGCACGAGCGAGATCGCGGCCGCCGCGTCGACGGCGCCCTTGGGGACCTGCCACCAGCGCAGGCCAGCCTCGCGGAAGCGGTCCTCGGCGTCGACCGACGTGTAGCGCTCGTCCTCGAGCACGACCTCGACCGCGGGCCCGAGGAGCGCCGCGAGCGCGTCGCGCACGCGCGCGGTCATGCGGCTCATGGGGTTCTCGGCGCCGCTCTTGTGGAGCGGCCGGCCGACGACGACCCGGTCGACCTCGCGGCCGCGCGCGGCCTCGGCGACGCGGCGCACGGCCGCGGCCTCGTCGCCCGGGTGGTCGAGGACCGGCAGCGCGACGACGAGGCCGGAGGCCGCCTCGCCGAGCGCGAGCCCGATCCGGACCGTGCCCCAGTCCACGCCGAGCACGCGGACGGGAGGCCGCTCGGGCGGCGCTGGCGCCGGCTCGGCCACGCGCGTCAGCGGGCCCCGCGCCCGGGCGGGCGCGGGCCGACGAGGTGCCCGTAGAGCGACGGCGGGAGGAGGAACCGGAGCGCGAGCGAGGGGCCGAGGTGGAGCGTGGCCCCGTCGTCGAGGCGCCGCGAGCCGCCCGGCTCGAGCCGCTGCGCGTCGACGAGGGTGCCGTTCGTCGAGCGCTGGTCGAACACCCACCACGCGCCGTCCGGGCCGCGCCGCAGGTAGGCGTGGACCTTCGAGATCGTCCGGTAGCCGAGCACGATGTCGTTGTTCGGCACGCGCCCGATCGTGACCATGCCCGGGAACATGGAGCGCGGGCCCGGGCGGACGAAGGCGACCAGGCCGCCCGTGGCGCGCGCGCCCGCGTCGACCTCGGGCGAGGGCGTCATGCCGGGGTCGGCCCAGCCGCCGGCGGCGCGCGCGAGCGGCTGCTCGCGCCGCAGGCGCACCGTCGCCTCGAGCGGGTCGGGGGCGCCGGGCGCGTCCTCGTCGGCCTGGGTCTTGGCGAGCCAGCCCTCGGGGCGCGCGCGCGCGGAGCCGGGGTCCGGCCCCAGGTCCGCGTCCGGATTCACGAGGAGCGCCGGGTCGGGGTGGCGCGCGACGAACGTCGCCTCGTCGAGCGCCCGGGCGAGCGCGACCAGCTCTTCGATCGGGACCACGCGCCCTCGCCGGGCCCCGCGCAGGTGGCGACCCGGCACCAGGAGGCTAGCAGCCCGGCGCCGGGGGTGGGGGCCCCGCCCGGGCGGAGGGGATAGAATCCCCGGCGTGAAGGCCGAGGGCGCGTTCGCCGCGAAGCGCGAGTGGCTGCGCCACTACCTGCGCACCACCCTGGCCGAGGCCGCGCCGATCACGGCCGACAACGTGGCCGTCGTCGAGCACGTCCTCATGGAGGCCGAGGTCGACGCGGCGCGCGAGGCGCTCGACGAGGCGGGCCCGCCGCGCTGGCGGCCGACCCCGACGCGCTTCGCGCAGCAGGCGGGCACGACCTGCATGTCGACCTCGCTCGCGAACGGGCTCGTGTCGCTCGGCGAGCCGGCGCTCGAGGCCGAGGCCACCCGCGACGAGCGGGTCCGCCGCCTCGTCGACGACGTCGTCGCGCGCACGAGCTCGTTCGGGAAGCCCGGCGAGTACCGCTCGGTCGACGACCTGTTCAAGTACCTCGAGCCCGGGCGCCTGCGCGAGCTCGACCTGGGCGCGGGCGTCCGGCTCGAGCACGACTACCGGGTCCGGCTGACCTGCGCGCTGCTCGACGTGGTCGAGGCGCTCTGGTCGGGGCGCGGGCGGCTGATCGTGCAGCGCCGCGCGCACGCGCACCTCGTGTTCGGGCTCGAGCGGCAGGGGGGCGCCTGGCACGTGCTCGTGCGCGACCCCATGCACGCGCCGGGGCCGGCGCACGGCTGGCTCGACCTGGGCGAGCTGCGGCGCGACTACCTGTGGTCGCCGCTCAAGAAGCTCCCGCGGCTCATGGGGCCGCACGCGTTCCCGTCGCTCGGGGCCGACGCCCTGCTCGGGCACCTCGAGCGCTACGACGGCATGGAGAACCTGGGCGTCGAGTGCCCGTCCGCGCTCCTGTTCCGGGCGCAGGACGCGCCGCCCCTGTTCTCGCCGCCCGCGCCGGCCGGCGCGGAGGAGGGGGGCGCCGGTGCGTGACGCCGTGCGGTTCTTCGGCCAGTTCCTGGTCGACCACGGGCACGTCTCGCGCGACGCGCTCGAGGCGGCGGTCGCCTTCCAGCAGAGCGTCAACGTGCCGCTCGGCGCGCTCGGGCTCGCGAAGGGCTGGCTCTCCGAGCGGCAGGTCCTGCTCGTGCACGCCGAGCAGCGCCGCACCGACCGGCGGTTCGGCGAGATCGCGGTCCAGCGCGGGTTCCTCTCGCGCGCGCAGCTCGACGACCTCCTGCGCGAGCAGGCCGAGGCCCGCATGCTGCTCGGCGAGGCGCTCGTGCACCAGGGCGTGATCGCGCGCGACGCGCTCGACCGCGCGCTCGCGGACTACCAGCGCGAGCAGGCCCGCGCGGCCGAGCGCGTGCGGCAGGAGCTCGCGGGCGCGCCCGAGCCGGCGCTCGCGACGCTCGCGGCCGACGTGACCTGCCGCGTGCTCCTGCGCGTCGCGAAGGTCGCGGCCAAGTGCACGGGCGTCGTCGACGAGGCCGAGCTGTTCGGGCGCGAGCGCGTCCTCTGGCAGGACGTGCGCGGGCCGCGCCCGTTCTGCTACGTGCTGCCGGTCGACGACGTGGAGCTGCTCGACCTCGTGGCGGGCATGGTCGCGGGCGAGGAGGCGGGCGAGCCGCGCCCGACCGAGGTCGACGACCTCGCGCGCGAGCTCGCGGCCGAGCTGCTCGGCGCGATCGTCGGCCAGCTCGCCGCGAACCTCTCGGCCGGCGGCGAGAAGGTCGAGCCGGGCGAGCCCCAGCTCGGGACGACGCTGCCGCCGCCGCACGCGGGCCCGCGCGTCGTCGTCGGCTTGCTCCTGCCGGGCGGCCCGCTCGCGTTCGCGCTCGACGTCGCGGGCTGACGCGTGCGCCGGGACGAGCCATGACGGCGACCGTGCAGCCGCTTCGCAGCCTCGCCACGGCGACCTCTTCCCGTTCCCGTTCGCGCGACCCCCTCCTGTCTCTTCCTCTTCCCTTGCCCTTGCCCTTGCCCTTGCCCTTGCCCTCCCTCTTCTCCCTCCTCCCCCTCCTCCTCCTCCTCCCCCTCCTCCTCCTCCCCCTCCCCCCCTCGAGCAGCCGTCCATGACCGAGCAGCCCGTCCACGGCACGGACGCTGCGCGCGCCCGCGCGGGCGAGCCCGCGGCGCTCGCGCGCCTGGCCCGCTCTCCGCTCCGCCTCGCGCCCGGCGCCGCCGTGCCGCGGCCGTGGGGCGGGCGGCGCCTTGGCGGCGCCGC
>JANJTH010000307.1 GCA_024711205.1 Planctomycetota bacterium
GGGCGCCGCGCCGGGGCCGGGCGGGGCGAGCCCCGGGAGGAGGGCGGCCACGGCGGGCTCGCGCGCGAGGGCGTCGCCGCCCGGGAGGGCCAGGGCGCGGCGGACGAGCCGGCGCGCGAGCGGCTCCTCGCCGCGCGCGCCGACGTCGACGACGAGCCACCCCGCGAGCTGGGCCTTGATCCGCAGCTCGTGGGCGAGGCGCGTCTTCCCCACCCCCTGCTCGCCGGAGATGAGGCCGGCCACGAGGGCCGCGCGGGGCGAGGCCCCGCGGTCCGGCCCGAGCAGCGCCTCGAGCCTGGCGAGCTCCGCCTCGCGCCCGACGAACCGCGGCGCGAGGGCCGCGCGCGGCCGGGCCCCGCCCTCGGGCGCGGTGTAGGGCTTGCCGAGCCGGCGCGCCAGGTCGACGAGCGCGTCGGCCGCGGTCGCGTAGCGGCGCCCGGGGTCCTTCTCGATCAGCCGGAGGATGAACCGCGCCCACGCGTCGGGCAGGTCGGGGCGGACGCGGCTCGGCGGCTCGGGCCACGCCTCGATGTGCTTGCGGAGGATCGAGATCGCGGAGCCTCCGTCGTAGGGGAGCCGGCCCGTCGTCACGTAGTAGAGCGTGATCCCGAGCGAGTAGAGGTCGGCGCGCCCGTCGGCGGGGAGCGACTTCGCGACCTCCGGGGCGAGGTAGTGGAGCGTGCCGCGGATCTGCTCGCCGCGGCGCGTCGTGGCCTCCCCCGTGAGCCCGAAGTCGACGAGCTTGACGACCCGCGCCCCGGGGACCCCGGGGCGCGGCGAGGGCGCGGCGCGGACGTGCAGGTTCTCGGGCTTCACGTCGTAGTGGACGAGCCCGCGGTCGTGGACGTAGCCGAGCGCCTCGAGGACCTGCCGGACGACGTCGTAGAGCTCGTCCCAGCCCAGGTCACGCGTCGCCGCGAACAGGTCCTGGCCCTCGAGCAGCTCGCAGGTGTAGTAGCCGACCTCGGCCGACGCCTCGAGGTCGTACACCCGGAGGAGGTTCGGGTGGTCGAGCCGGGCCAGGACCTGGAACTCGTGGCGGAAGTAGTCGAGCGCGCCCTCGCCGGGCTTGAGCAGCTTGAGCGCGAGCGCGCGCCCCTCGACCGCGTCGGTGACCCGGTAGACGGACGCCATGCCGCCCTCGCCGAGCTTCGCCTCGACGCGATAGCGCCCTCCGAGCACCTGCCCGATCACGGTGCGTCCGCCCGGGGCGCCGCGCCTCCGCGGCCTCCCTGCGCCCGCCGCACGTCGAGGTCGAGACCCATGCACGCGCCCCACGCCGCGGCCGCCGCCCCGCCCGGGAGGAGCGCGAGCGGTCGCCCGAGGACCGCGCGCGCACGCTGCCGGGGGCGGCGCCGCACCCCGCCGGAAGGGTATACTCCGCTCGAACCGCCGGGGGGCGCGACGTGGTCGTCTACTACGCGGGCGAGAACGACGAGCACCGGGTCGACCACGCCCCGATCTTCGCCTGCCGCGAGCACAAGTGCCTCCTCCGGCTCTCGAGCCGGTTCGTGGCCGAGCTCCTCGCCTCGGGGGAGGACGTGATGCCCGGCAACCCCGACGAGGTGGTCGGGGCCTACGTGCGCGAGGTCGCGGGGGCCTACCGGCTGCCGGACTTCCTCGTCCCGCCGAAGCTGATCCTGTTCAACCCGCGCGGGCTGCGCGGCGCGGACGCGCTGCCGTACACGCTCGTCCTGATCGACAAGCGCTTCTACGGGATCCCGGCCCGTTACCTCTCCGCGGACCGGTTCGAGGGCTGCGACGAGTGCGCGGCGAGCGGGCCGCAGGCCGCGCGCCGGCCGCCCGCGCGCGCGCCGGGGCCCGGCAGCTCCTCGTCGGACGTGGGGCGCCCGCTCGCCGCCGCGCCGCCGCGGGGCCCGGCCGACAGCGGGATCCGCCGCGGCCCCGCGGACAGCGGGATCCGCCGCGCCGGGGCCCCGCCCGGCGCCCCGGGCCGTCCGCAAGGGGCTCCGCCCCCCCGCCCTCCGGGCGGGCCGCCGCCTCGCCGCGGCCCTTGAGCGAACGGTCGCCCTCGGCCCGGGCGGTCGGCGCCTTCGACCGGCCGCTCGCGCTCGTGGGCCTGCGCGGGGCGGGGAAGTCGTCGGTCGGGCGCGCGCTCGCCGCCGCGCTCGGCCGGCCGCTCGTCGACCTCGACCGCGCGGTCGAGGCGGGCGCGGGCTGCACGATCGCCGCGCTGTTCGCGACCCGGGGCGAGGCGGCGTTCCGCGACCTCGAGGCGGCCGCGCTCGCGCGAGCGCTCACGGACGCGCCGCCCCCGGTCGTCGCGACGGGCGGCGGGGTCGTGCTGCGCGCCGAGAACCGGGCCGCGCTCGCGGGGGCCTTCGTCGTCTACCTCGCCGCCCCGCCCGACTTGCTCGCCGCGCGCGTCGCGGCCGACCCGGGCACGGGGGGGTCGCGCCCGGCGCTCGCGCCCGGGGGCCCCCTGGCCGAGGCCGCCGCGCTCCTCGCCGCGCGCGACCCCCTCTACCGCGCCGTCGCGCACGCGGTCGTCGACGCGACCGGGCCGCTCGACGAGGTCGCCGCGCGCGTCGCGGCGGCGCTCGACGGGTAGGCGGAGGCCTGGCGGCCGGCCCCGGCGGCGGCCATGATGGCCCTCGCGCGTCCGCCGGGCGCGGGCGCAGGAGGGGTCGTGTTCGCGGAGGGGAGCGACGCGCGCGAGAAGGTGACCTGGGTCCTGGGCGGGCTGATGCTCCTCCTGGCGACCCAGCTCGTGTACGGGCTCGTCACGGGGCGGATCCGGGGGCGCCACGGCCTCGTCGCGCGCGGCGACGCGCCCGCGCACTACGCGCTCCTCGTCGCCCAGTACTCGATCCTGCTCGTCGCCTTCGGGGCCTTCCTCGTCCACGCCTGGCGCCCGTGACCGGCCGGCGCGCCTACCCGGCGCGCCGCGTCCACGGGGCCCAGGCCACGAGCGCGAGCGCGACGACGAGCGCGCCGGGGCCGACGAGGAGCGCGCGGTCGAGGCCCGCCGCGTCGGAGAGCGCGCCGACGCCCCAGTGCATGAGCACGATCCCGAAGCTGACGAACGCGTAGACGACGCCGAGCGCGGCGTCGACCTCGCGCGGGAACGCCTCGCTCACGAGCGCCATGGCGGTCGGGAAGAAGGGCGCCATGGTCAGGCCGCACAGGCACAGGAGCATGGGGTGGACCCAGAGCCCGAGCGCCCAGGCCCCGAGCGAGGCCACGAGCGAGGCGGCGAGCAGCGGGCCGGTCGCGCCGCGGGCGGGCAGGAGCCCGAACGCGACCCGGCCGGCGAGCAGCGCGAGGAAGAACAGCGAGAGCGCGCCCGAGGCCTCGTCCTGCTCCCAGCCGAGCCGGCGCAGATGGAGCACGAGGCGCGTCGAGATCAGGAGCTCGCTCGCGCAGTAGCAGGCGGTCACGAGCCCGACCCAGGCGTGCGCGCCGCGGTCGCCCTGCGGGCGGGCCGCGCCGACCGGCGCCGGGGCCGCGGGCGCGGGCGGGCGCGGCGCGAGCGCGCTCAGGGTCAGGAGCGCGAGCGGGAACGCGGCGAGGAGGGGGAACGCGACGCGCCAGCCGACCTCGGCCCGGGCCAGCCCGGCCACGAGGAGGGGGGCGAACAGGGACGCGAGCCCGTACATCGAGTGCAGCCCGGCGAACACCCGCCGCTTGAGCGGCGGCGGCGTGCCGCGGTCGACGAGGACGCCCTGCGCGACGCTCTGGAGCCCGATCCCGAGCCCGAACACCGCGGCGCCGCCGACGAGCCCGCCGAGGCCGCGCGTCAGCCCGAGCGCGGCGATCCCCGCGGTCGAGAGCGCGAGCCCGAGCCGGAGCGCCCCGAGGAGCCCGAGGCGCGCGACGGCGGCGCGCCCGAGCAGGCTCGCGGTCCCGCCCGCGGCCGAGGCGGCGGCGAAGAACCAGCCCCCCTCCGCGTCGGTCAGCCGGAGGTCCCGGAGCAGCTCGGGGAACAGCGGCCCGCGCGCGTTGTCGAGCAGGCCCAGGCAGAGCAAGCTCGCGAAGGCGAGCGCGAGCGACGGCAGGTGCACGGGGGTCGTGGCCAGCGCGGCGCCGGGTCAGCGCACGAACCGGACGCGCTCGATCAGGGCGGCGTCGCCCTGGCCGACCTCGTAGAGCGCGAGCGCGTCGACCTCGCGCGCCGGGTCGAGCCCGCGCACGCGCTCCTGGTCGACGACGACGCGCCCGAGCGCGAGGCGCCCGACGAGCGCCGCGTGGAGGTCCGGGCGCGCGAGCAGCGGCGCGTAGCGCGCCCGCATGGCGTCGCGCCCGAGACACAGGGGCTCGCCCCCGGGGAACGTCTCGACGCGCACGTCCGGCGCGTAGCAGGCGAGGAACGCCTCGAGGTCGTGTGCGTTGTAGGCGTCGAGCTGGCGCTGGACGAGCGCGATCGCGTGCGACATGGACCCGGCACCCCCCGGCGCCGGCGCCAGGAGGATACGGGCGCCCCCCGGCGACCAGAAGCCTCCCGTGGCGGCACCTCCCGCGGCCGCGGGGGAGCGCGGCCGGGGCGTCGCGGCCGGCGAACCAGGCCGCTGGCCGGCGGCCTGGCCCTGGTAGGCTGTCGACAGCCCCAGGTCGTCGAAGGAAGGCCCCCATGACGAGCGACGTTCCGGAACCCTACCCCACGCTCCGCGCGTTCTGGCCCTTCTACCTGGCGCAGCACCGGCACGCGGGGAACCGGGCCCTCCACGTCGTCGGCTCCTTGTTCGGGCTCGGCTGGCTCGCGACGGCGCTCGCGACCGGCCAGCCGGCGTTCGTCCTCGCGGGGCTCCTCAACGGCTACGGGTTCGCCTGGGTGGGGCACTTCGTGCTCGAGGGCAACCGACCGGCCACGTTCCGCTACCCGCTCAAGAGCTTCCTCTGCGACTGGCTGCTCCTCGCCTACACGCTGACGGGGCGGGTCGGCCGCGAGCTCGCGGCGCTCGAGCGCGAGGCCGCGCGGGCGGGCAGCGGCGAGCGCGAGCCCGCGCGCGAGCCCGCGCTCTCGAAGTAGGGCCGCGGCGCCCTCCGCAGGCGCCGTCAGGCGAGCGCCTGGCCCCCTGCGGCCGCCGCCAGCGGGTCGCGCGCAGGCCCGCCCGCGCGGCGGGCGGCCAGGGCCGCGGCGACCCTGGCCTGGGCCTCGCGGTCGAGCGGGTAGGCGCGGAGCGCGAGCAGCGCGAGCGCGGTCGCCACGACCGGGACGCCCACGTAGAGCGCCCGGAGCGCGTCGACGACCGCGGGCGGCTGCGCGGTCGCGCCCTCGACGTAGCCCGCGAGCGCGAGGATCGGGAACGCGAGCCCGACCGCGAGCGCGGCCGAGAGCTTGCGGACCACGGCCCACACGCCCACGAGGAGCGCCTCGCGGCGGCGGCCGGAGAGGAGCTCGTCGTACTCGGCGACATCGGCCTGCATGGAGGAGGGCGCCACGAGCGTCGCGCCGAGGCCGGCCCCGGAGGCCGCGACGACGAGGGCGAACCAGAGCTCGTCGCCGCGCCCGAGCGGCCAGGCGAGGGCGAAGGCCCCTGCGTTCAGCGCGGCCCCGGCCGCCCACGCGGCGCGCTTGCTCCAGGCGCGCGCGATGCGGACCCACACCGGCAGGCCCGCGATCCCCGCCACGAAGTAGAGGAGCAGGAAGGCGCCGGTCGCGCGCGACCCGAGCACGTGGTCGACGTAGAAGGCCATGAGCGCGCCCGGGAGGTTCGTGCCCAGCGAGTTCAGCGCGTAGGCGAGGACGAGCGCGAGGAACGGGCGGTTGCGCCGCAGCGCCCCCAGCGCCTCGCGCAGGCCGAGCGAGCGCGGCGGCGGCCCGCCGGGGCGCTCGGGGACCCGCGCGGCGCACAGGAGGCACAGCCCGAGCACGAGCGGCGCGTAGACGGCGGCCGTCGCGAGGAGGCGCGCCCGGTCCCCGTCGACGCCCGGGGGGGCCTCGAAGAGGAGCCCGAGCGCATCGGGGGCCGCGGCGGCGGCGACCGTGCCGAGCAGGAGGGCCGCGTCGCGCAGCCCGAGCACCGCCGTGCGCTCGTCGTAGTCGTCCGAGAGCTCGAGCCCGAGCGACTCGTAGGGGACGTAGACGGCGGTCCAGGCGAGGAACAGGGCGAACAGCGAGGCCGCGAGCCAGGGGGCGGCCGCCTGCCCCGTCAGCTCGGCCGGCGGGGCGAAGAGCGCGACGAGCGCGACGGCGAGGCAGGGCGCGCCCACGACGAGCCACGGGCGGCGGCGGCCCCAGCGTGTGCGGGTGCGGTCGGAGAGCCAGCCCGCGAGCGGGTCGGTCACGGCGTCGAGCAGGCGCGCGGCGAGGACGAGCGCCCCGATCGTCGCGAGCGGGACCTGGACGACGTCGGCGTAGAACTTCGGCGCGTGCACGTAGACGGGGAGGCCGACGACCGCGAGCGCGAACGCCGGGGCCGCGTAGGCGAGGCGCGTCCCGGCGGGTACGCCGGCCTCCCGCGCCGGGCCCCCGTCCGCCGCGCGCGCCGTCTCGCCGCCGGCGGTCACGCCGCCACCCGGGCCCCGGCGCGCGCTCGCCCGC
>JANJTH010000349.1 GCA_024711205.1 Planctomycetota bacterium
AGGCGGTCGTCGAGCGGCGGGAGCACGCGCAGGCGCGGCCGGCGCCGCCACGGCCGCCAGGCCAGCGCGGCGCCCGCGCGGGCGACCCAGCGCCAGCGCGGGCGGCCGTCGGCGCCCCACGGCCGGAGGTCGAGCAGGTGGAACGCGGCCCCGAACGCGGCCCCGCCGAGGTGCGCGCCGTGGCCGACCCCGGTCTGGACGCCCGTGAGCGCCGCGCGGAGCCCGAGCAGGTCGCTCGCGATGTAGATCACGGCGAGCAGCCAGAGCGGGACCGGGATCACGAACCAGAGCAGGATCGTCCGCGTCGGGAACAGGATCGCCGCGGCCGCGAGCGTGGCCGAGACGGCCCCCGAGGCGCCGAGGCACGGGGTCGCCCGCGCGAGCGGGCCGCCCGGGACGTTCGCCGCGAGCTGCACGGCCCCGCCGACGACCGCGGCGCCGAGGTAGAGCGCGAGCAGGCTCCGCCCGCCGTAGACGGTCTCGAGGTCGCGGCCGAACCACCACAGGAACAGCATGTTCCAGACGAGGTGCCACAGGCCCAGGTGCGAGAAGGCGTGGGTCACGAGCGTCCACACCCGCCCGTGGTCGAGCACCCCCGCCAGGCTGACCGTGAAGTGGTCGCGCAGGAGCGGGGCGAGCGGGTCGACCTGCCAGAGCACGAACACGAGGACGTTCGCCACGACGAGCCGGGTCGTGACGGACCAGCTCGCGACCGCGCCCAGGGCGGCCACCCGGCCCCCGCGCGCGCCGTGCATGTAGTCGCGGTCCTCGAGCGCCATGCCCGGCCCTCTCCTGCGGGGGCTCCGGGGCGGCATTCTCGGGGCGACCGCGGCGCGCGTCCAGCCGCGGCCTGGCCCCGAGCGCTGGCGACCCGGCGTGGGCCCGCTATCTTCATGGCGTCGCCCGCGGGCGCGGGGTGGGTGCGGCATGAGGCGTGTTGGTTGGCTCGAGCTGGGGGCCCTGTCGTCGCTCGTCCTCGCCGGGGCGTGGACCGCCGGCGCGCGGGCGCAGGACGTCGACGACGAGGGGCTGCCCGCCGCCCCGGGCGAGGCCCGGACCGTCGTCGGCAAGTCCCTCGAGGCCATGGGGGGCGCCGAGGCCGTCGGCGCCGTGCGCGCGGCGGCGATCGCGATCGAGCCTGCCGAGGGGGGGCCCCGCGAGCGCCACAGCCTGCGGCTCGAGGGGAGGCTGTTCCACTACCAGTCGCGGCACGCGGGCGGCACGGGCTTCGACATCGTGCTCGCGCGCGACCTCGCGGTCCTCTCGGACCGCGGCCCCGAGGGCCAGGTCACCTACGTCGAGGACCTCGCGGCCGACGACGCGCGCGAGGGCGGCTACGAGCGCGACGTGCTCTTCATGCCCCTCCTGCTCCCGGCCCTCCTCGCGGACGCGCGGGCCCAGCTCGACCATCGCGGCAAGACGACGACGGGCGAGGACGTCGTGCGCGCGCTCGTGCACCCGCCCGAGGGCGCGGCCGGCGAGCCCTACTACCTGCGGCTCCGGTTCGACCCGGAGACGCGGCTCCTCTCCGGGGTCATGGGCGCGATCCCCGTCGGGCGCGATGCGGGGCGCAAGCGCTACGTGACCTTCCTCGACTGGAGGCCCGTTGGGAAGCTCAAGCTCCCGCACAAGTTCGTCGACAAGCGCGACAAGGACGCGCCGCCGCGCGAGGTCGTGATCGCCTGGACGCTCGACCCCGAGCTCCCCGCGGACCTGTTCACGCGCCCCGCCGCGCCGGCGCCGAGGGCGGAGTGATGCGCCGCGCGCGGGTCTACGCCGCCCCGGCGCGCCTGACCTGGGTCGTGGCCTGCCTCGGGGCCCTGGTCGCCCCCGCGACGCCGGCCCGAGGAGGAGACGTGCTCGGAGAGGTCACCCTCGAGGCTCCCGCGGGCGGGCTCGAGGAGGGGCGGCCGGCGCGCGTCACGCTGCGCTGGTGCGCCGCGGGCGACGACGCGCTCCTGCTCCTCGCGGTCGAGGCCACGCCGACCCTCGGTCGGGACCGCGGCCCGGCGGTCAGCGGGGGCGAGGACCTGCGCCTCGTCTCCGCCGCCGCGCTCGACCCGCTCGCGCCGGGACGCGTCACGCTCGAGCTCGCGGCCGAGGAGGACCTGGGCCCGATCGCGCGCGCCCCGCGCCCGCCGCTCCGCCTCGCGCTCGAGGGCGAGCCGTGCGTGATCGCGCGCGTGGTCGCCCCGGGCGAGGCGCTCTCCTTCGGCGTCCCGGTCCTGCCGCGCGCCGGCCTCGGCCTCGAGCTCCAGGTGCGCGCCGTTCGGCTCGTCGCGCCGGGGGACGGTCCGGCGCCGCAGGTGCTCGTGCGCGGCGCGACCTGGACCTGGAGCCCGGGCGCGCCGGCCGCGGCCGAGGTCGAGCTGCTGCTCGACCGGCCAGGCACCGGCCCGCTCGGACGCGACCGCCCCGGCGCCCCCGACCGCGGGCCCGAGCCGGCGCCCTTCGGGGCGGGGGGCGCCGACCCGGGCTTCCCGCGGGTCGGGTTCACGGTGCAGATGACCCGCTGGGTGCCCCGCGGCATCGGCCCGGCGCGCGAGGTCCTCCTCGAGCGCGCGGCGTTCGTGGCGCTCCCCCGGGCGGAGGGCCGGCGCGCCCTCGCGCTCGAGGTCCGCCCCGCCCCGGTGCCCCTCGCGGACGCCCTCGCCCGGGCGGGCCTCCAGGGCCCCGGCGGCCGCGCCGTGCGCGTCGGCGCCGGCTGGGCGCTCGAGGTCCCGGGTCCGGGGCTCGGCATGCCCGCGCTCACCTACCTCCCCGACGACGGCGCCCGTCCCGGGGCGCCGCTGCCGGGCGACGGCTTCGCCTGGGCCTACGAGGTCGCGGAGCGGGGGCGCGCGCGCCTCGAGTGCTGGTCGCCCGCGCCCGACCTGACCCCGGCCCTCGAGGCCGCGGGCGCGCGGCTCGAGGGCGGGAAGGGCCTGCGCGTCGAGGTCACGCCGGAGACCTTCGCCCCGGTCCTCGCGGCGCTCGCGCGCCTCGAGGCCCGCATCGAGGGCCGGACGATCGTGCGCGACTGACCACGCGCCGGGCTCAGAGGTACGTGAACGGCTGCGTCGAGACGCGGCTCGCGAGCACCTCGACCGGCTCACCCGCGAGCTGCGTGCGGAGCCCGTCGGCGAGCAGGTCGATCACGCACCGCTCCCCGGCCCAGTGCCCCACGTCGATCAGGTCGACCCCGAGCGCGAGCGCCTCGAGCGCCGTGTGGTGGTCGACGTCGCCCGTCACGAGCGCATCGGCCCCCGCGCGATGCGCCGCCTGGACGTAGCGGCGCCCGTCGCCCACGAGCACGGCGGCGCGGCGGACCACGCGGTCGGGGTCGCGCGCGGCGACGCGGACCGCCGGCGCGCCGAGCGCGTCGCGCAGGTGCGCCGCGAGCGCGCGCGTCGTGCGCGCGGGCTCGAGGTCGCCCACGCGGCCGATCCCGAACCGCTCGCCCGGGGAGGCCAGCGGCACCACGTGCGCGCGCTGCCCGGTCAGGAGGGCCTCGCGGGCCGCGACGTCCTGCCCCCGGGCGGCCGGGACGACCGACCACGAGAGGTCGCCCGTGTGCTCGACGGTCAGCGCGCCCGCGCCGAACGACGCCCGCTCCTGCGCGTCCGTGTCGCTCGCGCGCCGCGCGAGCACGAGCACCTGCGGGCGCTCGCGCGTCCCCTCGAGCGGCCGCGGGTCCGCGAGGCCGACCACGCGCGCGAGGGCGTCGTTGCCGCCGCCGGGGGCGACGTCGAGGGCGGTGTGGGGCACGTAGACGCACACGTCGTCGCGGAGGAGCGCCGCGAGCAGCCGCCCGCGCGGCGTGTCGGTCCGGAGCGCCTCGAGGGGGCGGAACACGACGGCGTGGTGAGCCACGATCATGTCGCAGCCGCGCGCCTTCGCCTCCTCGGCGACCTCGAGCGTCAGGTCGAGCGTGCAGAGCACGCGCCGGACCTCGCGCCCCGGCGCCCCCACCTGGAGCCCGGTCGGGTCTCGCTCGAGCGCCAGGTCCGGCGGGCAGAAGGCCTCGACCGCCTCGATCACCCGCGCGCACGACACCGTCATGGCCCCCCCCTCGAGGCCGGCGCCAGGCCGACCCGCCGCGCATTCTGCCGGCGCCCGCGCGCCGCGCCAGGCGCGGCCGTGCCGGCGGCGGCCCGAGGGTCCCGGCGGACGGCGCCGCGGCCCCTGGCCGGGCGTCGGCCCCGACGAGGTCGTTCGTCGGACCCGGCCCCCGCGAGGGCCGGCGCCGGCGGACGTGCCCCGTCAGCGCTCGCGGACGCTCGCCGCGATCCGGTCGAACAGGGCCTCGTCGGTCGCCGCGCCCGGACCGTCGGGGCCGAGCGCATCGAGCCGCACGCGCCGGGCGCGGCCGACGAACAGGTAGATCCGGTGCACGAGCGGCTCGTCGGGCCGCTCCGGCGCCACCCCGCGCACCGCGAGGACGTGCCCGCGCCCCATGGCCCCGTCGAGCGGGCGGTCGGCGAGCGGCTCGCACGCCGTGAGCCCGCCGAGCCCCTGCCCGATCTGGGCGAGCAGGCTGCCCGCGAGCGCGTCGGGCGCGTCGTACTCGCCGCGCGGCCCCGCGTGGACGATCACGCGGTGCACACCCGGCGAGCGCCCCCCGCGCCGCTGGAACGCGACGAACCGGAGCGCCCCCGGCGCCACGTCCGCGCCGCAGACCGCGCACGGGACCGCGGCGTCGGCCCGGCGCGGGACCACCCGTCCGCACCTTGCGCACGGCCCGTCGTCGGCCCGGTCGGTCCGTGCCCAGGTGTCGGGCACGCGGAGCCGCACGCCGAGGTCGGGCAGGTCCACGTCCACGAGGTCGGGCGCGACCTCGAGCGGGTCGCCGTCCGCCCCCGGGGCCCGCGCCAGGGCCCGGTCGACGAGCCCCCCCGCGAGCGCCGCGAGCGCGAGCCCGCCCAGGAGCGCGTCGGGCGCGCGCCGCGGGCCGAGGCGCGCCAGCCCGAGCCCCGCCACGAGCCCGAGCCCCGCCGCGACGAGCATCGCGGCCTGGAGGCCCTCGGTCAGCGCGCCGCCGCCCGTCGCGATCGTGCCGAGGAGGGCCACGTCGAGCACGATCGAGGCGGCGAGCCACCCCGGCCGTCGGCCGGGCCCGGGCCGCAGGAGCGCCAGAGCGAACGCGGCGCCGGCGAGCACGAGCCCGCCCGGCCAGGCGCCGCCGAGGTGCACGAGGGCGGCGGCCGGCTCGACCTGCGCGCGGACCGCCTGGACGGCCCCGCCCCCGAGCACGAACAGGAACAGCGCCACGCCGGGCCCCGTGCGCCGCTCGGTCTCGCCCCCGAGCAGGACGAGGAACGCCGCGGCGAGGAGCACGAGGCCGTCCGCGTGGAGGAAGCTCGCCGCGACGAGGCGGCCGGGCTCGAACGTGCCCGGCCGCAGCGCGCCGAGCCCGCGCAGCCGCGCGTCGTCGAGGACGTCGCCCGGGAGCAGCCCGCCCGAGACCGCGACGTGCACGAGCGCGAGCGCGACGAGCAGCGCCCAGGTGGCCCAGGGGCGCCGGCGCGCGCCGTCCTCGTCGCCGACCCGCGGCCAGGCGCGCGCCTCGCCGGCCGGGTCGAAGTGCGCCGTGTCCGACTCCGCCGAGGGGTCGCGGCGCGCGCGCGGCGCGGGCGAGCGCTCGGCCTCCGCGACCATCGCCGCCACGACCCCCGAGCGCAGGAGCGCCCGACGGCCCGAGACCGGGCTCGCCGCCGGCGCCGGGTCGTCGAGCCCGTCGGGGTCGTCGTCGTGCGCCGGGGCGCCGGGGTCCGCGCCGCCCGGCGCCGCAGGGGC
>JANJTH010000366.1 GCA_024711205.1 Planctomycetota bacterium
CGAAGGGCGAGGGGGCGGGCGCGGGCGCGCCGAAGGGCGAGGGGGCGGGCGCGGGCGCGCCGAAGGGCGAGGGGGCAGGCGCGGGCGCGCCGAAGGGCGAGGCCGGCGGAGGGGCTGCTCCCGGGGGAGGCGGCGGCGGAGGCACCGCGGCCGGGTTCGCGCCCCCAGGCGGGGGCGGGGGGGGGGGCGGTGAAGGCGTGTCGCTCACCTAGCCGTCCTTCACCGCGACGAGCTCGAGCTTGAGCCCGGTGAACTCGGCGGGCACGTAGATCCCGAGGGCGCGCGAGGTCGCCACGGCCTGCCAGTGCTCGCCCTGCTGCGCGAGCTGGAAGTAGAGCCGCCCGCCCTGGACCGGGACGTCGGGCGGCGGCGCCTCGACGTGACCGATCGCGAGCCCGGGGAGCGCGCGGGCGACGAGCGCGTCCACGAGGTCGGGGCTCGTGACCTTGGCCTTGATCGGCAGCTCGCGCACGACCTTCTCGGGCGGGACGTCGGCCCCGACCGAGAGGAACAGCCGCGCGCCGAGCAGGCGCTCGTCGTGGATCCGGCCGACGTGCACGAGGTCGCGCGCCTGCTCGAGCGGGATCGGGACGCACCGGGTCGGCATGGCCGTGCCCACGAGCTCGAGCAGCATGGCCTCGAGGTTCACGAAGGTCGTCGTCAGGTCGTCGTGGACGTAGGGCGGCACGTCCTGCGCGCTGCCCCGCGACGAGAACGTGAACAGCGCGCCGCACAGGCTCGCGAGCTCGCGGTAGACCTCCCAGGGGTGCACGCGCGGCTGCTGGTAGACGGCCCGCAGGAGCGGGAGGTGCTGGTTCAGCGTGTGGAGGAACCAGAACTGCGCCGAGGAGGCCGCGCCCAGGTCGAGCATGCCGTCGCCCCGCTGGCGGCGCTGGCGCGAAAGGTCGTCGGCGCGCTTCGCGGCGAGGTCGAGCACGCGCCGGAGCGCGCCGAGCAGGCGCGGCGAGGCCGAGGCGTACTGGCAGGTCGGGACGAACCCGTCGTCGAGCTCCACCGCGCCCGTCTGCCCGCGGCGGAGCACGGCGATCGGCAGGCAGGTGAACGCGTCGCGCGGCTCGCTCGTGAACAGGAGCCGGAGCCGCTTGCGGCCGACCTTGACCTCGCGCTCGCTCGAGGGCGCCGTCTCGTCCTTGAGCGTCACCTGGTCCACGTCGTAGGGCGTGAGCGCGTCCGAGCCGCCGTCCGCCCGGAACGCCAGCTCACCCGGCCGCGCGCGCGGGAGCGCCACGTAGACGCCGACCGACGCCGCGCCGGTCGGGAAGGCCGCGTCGACGCGGCGCGGCGGCGGCGGCGCGTCCTGGCCCGGGAACAGGAACGGCTCGCCGTCGGGGAGCACCCCCGCGCCCTCGAGGAGCGAGAGCTCGCCGGCCGCGAGCGCGTCGGGGTCGACCTTGAGGTGCGTGAGCCCCCAGTCGAGCGCGCGCAGCGCGCGTAGCCGCCGGCGCACGCTCTGCTCGAGCCAGCGCTCGGCCTGCTGGAAGTGCTGCGGGGCGAGGAGCGTCCCCTCGCCCCACGCGACGCGCTGCGCGTAATCGCTCATTGGGCTCCCGACGTCACTCGGTGGGGTCCACGAGCCGGACGCTGTGGCCCGACAGGACGACGATCTTCATGGCCGCCTCGTCGACCGCGACGCACAGCTTCCGCTCCTCGAGGCCCTCGCGCCGCTCCGCCGCGTAGAGGGCCATGATGCCGATGAACTGCGCGCGCGGGTCGAGCTTGAGCTCGTGGGCCGACGGCGCCGCGTCGGCGGGCTGCGGCTCGAACGAGAGCACCTTCGGGTCGACGAGCGACGAGGCGCCCAGGCGCTCCGCGCTCGTCCACAGCTCCTCGAAGGCGGCCTCCGTGAAGGCCACGCGGTCGTCGAGCTGGTAGACGCGCACGTCGACGGGCGTCGGCTCGCCGCGGTCGTTCGGGTTGAGGTCCGGCGCGGCCCGCACGCGCAGCACGAGGGAGGCGCGCGGCGGCTTGCGCGGCGCCGGCTCGGGGGGCGCCTTCTGGGGCTGGCAGCCGGCGAGGCCGACCGCGCCGAGGAGGGCGAGCGCCGCGGCCCGTAGGCAGGCTCGCCGGCCGGACGACCTCGACATGACGCGTCTCCTCCTGCTCCCGCCGCGCGCGGGGCGCGAAGTCTGTCCCGCTCGCAGGGCGAAGTCAAGCGGCCGAGGGCGCGCACGGGCCAGGGCCGCGCCGCGGCGGGGCGACGACGCGGCGCGCGCGCTCGACGCCGTCGCTCGCCGGAGGCTCGGCTTCTCGGGCGCCGGGTGACCCGCTCGCGGTCGCCCCTCGTCGCGGCGCGGGCCCCTACGTCCGCAGGTGCAGCCACCAGCGGCGGATCGCGCCGCCGTCCGAGAAGCCGAGCCGCCGCAGCACGGCCTCGCTCGCCGCCGAGCAGTCCGAGACCACGTGCCGGGCGCCCGCGTCTCGTGCCTCCGCCATGCGGCGCGCCACGAGGGAGAGGTAGCCACCTCGACGGCGGAGCTCCGGCCGGGTGGCGCCGCCGAAGAGGTAGCCGATGCCGCGCTGGAGCTGGAGCCTGGCCCCGGAGGCCGCGACCCCGTCGACGTGCGCCACGAAGATCCGCGTGGACGCGTCGCCGGCCAGGACCAGCGGCAGCAGCGCGCGCTCGACCCACGGCTCACGCTTGCCGAAGCCAGCCTCGCTGACGGCGAGGAACTCGCGGAACCCGTCCTCGTCCCGGACGCGGCGGACCTCGACGCCGGGGGCGCGTGCGGCGCGCGCGGTCAGCTCGTCGGCCAGGGTCACCGGGGCGTGCATCAGCCGCTCGGGGCCGGCGCAGGTGAAGCCCTCGGCCTCCAGGGCCCCCCTCGTGGACGCCGACGCCGGCGGCGCCGGTACGTCGAACGACTTCCACTCGACCGCCGCGCGGCCGCGCCGACGCGCGCGCTGGACCTCCGCCCGGACCAGGGCAGGGAGCTCGTGGTCCTCCACCGGCGCCACCAGCCGCAGCGAGTAGCAGAACGGCTCGTCGCCGGCGTCCACGTAGCGTTCCACGGGCGGCTCGTGCTCGACGTGCGCCGTCCCCGAGACCCGGGGCGAGCCGGCGAACATGCCGAGGAACGCGCCCTGGAACTCGCTCATGCCGCTGCCTCGGAGGGCGTCTCGGACGCCAGGCCGGTCAGCTCGGGCGCGGCGGCGGGTCGACGCGGAGCGTCTGGTCGCCGTCGGCGTCGACCGAGGCGCTCAGCGGCGTCGTGGCCTCCGCGAGCTCGGCCTCGTGCGTCTCGAGGTAGCCCTGGCGGAGGGCCGGGTAGACGACGTCGTTGAACAGCTTCGTCTCGTTCTCGGAGAGGTCCTTGAACGTCTGCACGTAGACGTCCCAGGCCTTCGCCTTGGCGGAGACGGCCAGCCAGCCGCCGCCGGCCTCCTTCTCGAGCGCGGCCGGGTCGAGCCGCGTGAGGATCGCCTTGGCGACGTGCTGCGCGCCCGCGAGCACGCCGAGCTGGTGC
This sequence comes from Planctomycetota bacterium, assembly GCA_024711205.1. Classification (GTDB taxonomy): domain Bacteria; phylum Planctomycetota; class J058; order J058; family J058; genus JANJTH01. The sequence goes on from JANJTH010000366.1 coordinate 3,486, forward strand.
GCCGTCAGGTCGCGCAGCGTCGTCTCGAGCGCGGTCTTGATCCGCTCGGCGTCGCGCGGCTCGGACCAGTCGAGCAGGTAGCGCCCGGCCTGCGTGGCCGTGAGCGCGTGCTTGAGCGGGTTGCTCTCGAGCCCGAAGAAGCGCGTGACCTTCGCGCTGAACTTCTCCTCGAACGCGCGGCGCGCCTGGATGCACCCCGTCACCCACTCGAGCATGAGCTCGAGCGCCTGGTCGGCGAGCCGGAAGAAGCGCCGCACCTCGTCGCCGCTCGCGAACGCCCCCTCGTGGGCCGTGTGGTGCAGGCTGAGCGACGCCATGGCCTCCGCGCAGGCGGCGCGCACGTCGTCGCGCCGCTCGATCTCGGCCGAGATCGCGGCCCGGAGCGGGCTGCCCGCCGGCGCCGTGGCCTCGGCCTGCGCGAGGAGCGCGGCGCGCTCGTGGGGCGGGACCGCGTCGAAGCGGGTCCGCAGGACCTGCCCGAGCGCGTCGGGCGGCACCCCCTCGAGCCCCGCGAGCACGGCCTGGGCGGCGGGGTCGATCACCCCGCCCGGCCTCCAGCGGCGCGTCCGCGGGCTCTCGATCCGGCACAGGACGACCCAGCGCCCGATGTAGATCCGGTCGCCGTCGGCGAGCGGCACGCTCGAGTGGGGGCGGATCCGGGTCCCGTTGAAGATCGTCCCGTTCGTGCTCCCCTGGTCGAACACGTAGTAGGTGCCGCCGAGCAGCTCGATCCGCGCGTGCTCGGAGCTGGCGCCGAGCTCGCGCCCATCGAGCACGACGTCGGCCGTGGGCGCGCGCCCGAGCGTGACCTTGAGCCCGGACACGACGTGCGTGCGGGGCGGGCGCGGGTCGTCGCGGACGGTGATCTCGAGGGTCAGCATGGGGGGCGGAGTCTACCCGCCCGGGGCGCCGCGAGACGGCGCGCCGGGCGGGGCGTAGGCGGACCGGGTCACGCGGCCCGAGAGCGTCGCCTGCGTGAAGGCGAGGCGCTCGGCCGCGGCGAGGCGCGGGCCGGGCAGGAAGCGGCCCGTCCCCGCGCGCGGCGCGGGCGCGGCGCGGGCAGGGGCGGGCGCGC
>JANJTH010000369.1 GCA_024711205.1 Planctomycetota bacterium
GCGGGCGACGGCCCGGGCCCCGCGGGCGCGCCCCGGCTCGTCGTCCTCGAGGGCGCCCGCGTCGCGCTCGAGCTCCCGACCGGCGACGCGCCGCCCGCGGCCGACCCGGGCCCGGGGGCCGCGCCCTCGACGCCCGGCGACCACGGGGGCGCGGCCGAGCTGCGGGGCGCGCTCCTCGAGCTCGGCGTGCTCGACGTCGACCCCGAGCACCCGCGGCGCCCGGCCGCGCTCCGCTTCGCCGACCACGTGGGCGGGCTGCCGCCGCTCGGGCTCGAGCGGCGGCTCCGCAAGCACGGCGCGCGCGCGCTCTGCTTCGCGCCCCCGCGGGCCTGAGCCCGGAGCGGCGCCCGAGCCGGCCGCCCCGGGGCGGCCGCAGCCCGGTCAGAAGCTGAAGCGAGACACCCAGCGCGCGGGCGTGAACGCCGGGATCGGCAGCGGCGCGAGGAGCGGCGCGTCCGGGCGCAGGAACCGCCGGAAGTCGGCGCGCTCGCCCGTCCGGTAGAAGTGCTCGAGGTAGCGCCAGTCGGCCGCCGACCAGTCGGAGAGCCAGGCGTCGAGGTCGCGCACGCCCGCGTCGTGGAAGAGCTGCATGGCGAGGCGCGACGCCTCCTCCTCGTAGCGGCGGACCTCGTCCCACAGGCCCGGCGGCGGCGCGCTCGACGCGTACTCGGTCCCGAGCTCGCGGTAGCGCGGGTTCGTCGCCCACTGGACCGTGTGGCCGAACAGGTGCGCGAGGACGAACACGGCCACGTCGAGGTCGTTGGCGTGGTCGAGCACGATCCGCGCGCCGTCGAAGTCCCCCGTGTTCGGGTCGAGGACGTCGGCGATCACGACGGGCAGCCCGTAGCGGCCCTCGATGTGGCGCTCGAGCGCGTCGAAGGCGCGCTTGAAGGTGCGCTCGCCGTCCGTCCAGCCGCGCAGGCGGTCGCCCGTCGGCGCGGCCTCCTCGTGCGCGCGCGCGTCGGTCACGCGCGCTGGGCGAGCCGGTCGAAGCCCTGGCGCGGGATCTCGACGACGAGCGTCTCCCCGGCGAACGTCCGCCGCTCGCCCGCGGCGCTCTCGGCGGCCACGCCGGCGTCGCCGTCCGCGGCCGCGACCTTCCAGGCCTCCGCGGGCGCGAGGATCGTCGTCTCGACCTTGACCTCGCGCGCGCCGCTCGCCGCGCCCGCCGGGTCGTCCGCGTCGGCGCCGGCGGGGCGCGGGAGCGTGAAGCAGCGTCCGACGCCGAGGCTCGAGACGTGGACCGGGTTGCGGTGCATGGGGCCCTCCGCGGCCGCCCCGCCCGCGCGGGCGGAGCGCGCCAGCGAGGCTACCCGCCGGGCGGCGCCGCGGCCAGGTGGGCCCCGCGCGCGGCCGGGGTCGTCGGTCGTGGGGGTGGCCGTGGGGAGAGCGTGGTCGCGCCGCCGGCCGCGCAGTGGCTCGCGGCGGCCCCGCCGAGCCGGCGTGCCTGGTAGCCTCCCGCGCCGACGAGGGCGGGGGGCAGAGGAAGCGGCCGCGAGCGCCGAGGTGGCCGCGAGCCGGCTCCCCCGGGTGCTGGAGCGCGGGGAGCGCTGCGCGGAGCGCGGGCAGCGGCAGCAGAGAGTAGAGGGAGGCGAGGGCCCTGCACGACCGCGGGAACGGGAACGGGAACGGGAACGGGAACGGGCGGAGCTCCGCTCGTCGCCGGGGCAGCTCGGCCTGCCGCGCCGGTCGAGCTGCCTTCGTGGGGCGTCGGTGACCGGCGCGGACCTGGGCGCGATCCTGCTCGTGGGCGGGCTCGCCGGCTTCGTCGGCGCGCTCCTCGGGCTCGGCGGCGGCGTGTTCATCGTGCCGCTCCTCACGCTCGGGCTGGGCGTCCCCGTGCAGGAGGCGGCCGCGACGAGCCTCGTGTGCGTGCTTGCGACCTCGGCCTCGGGCTCGCTCGCGCTCGACGCGCGCCGCCTCGTCGACCTGCGCGTCGTGACCGAGCTCGAGGTCACCATGATCCTCGGCGCGGTCGCCGGCGGGCTCCTCGCGCCGCGCCTCCCGGCGGCGGCGATCGCGACCCTGTTCGCGGCGGCGGCCCTCGTCTCGGCGGGGCGCCTCCTCCGGCGCGCGCTCGCCTTCACGCCCGGGACCAGCGACCCGCAGGGGCCCGTGGCGACCGGGGCCCGGGCCCCGGTCGGGCCGCTCGCGCTCGGGCTCTCGAGCCTCGCCGGCGTCATGAGCGGGCTGCTCGGGATCGGCGGCGGACCGCTGCAGGTCCCGCTCATGACCGAGGTCATGAAGCTCCCGCCGATCGTCGCCTTCGCGACCTCGAACGTCATGATCGGGATCACGGCGGCCGCCTCGACCTCGGTCTACCTGTCGCTCGGCCTCGTGCGGGCGGACCTGGTCCCGGCCTGCGCGCTCGCCACGGCGTTCGGCGCCTTCGCGGGCGGGCGGCTCGCCCCGCGCCTTCGGACCCGCCCGCTGCTCGTCGTGTTCGCCGTCGTGCTCTCGTACCTCGCGCTCCGCATGGCGTGGTCCTCGTGGCGGGCGGCGTGACGGGGCCCACGGACGGCCCCCCGCCGCGGGCGGCGCGGCCCCCGCCGGGGCCGCCGGCGGCGCGGCCCCTGCCGGGGCCGCGGGCGGCGCGGCGAGCCCGGACGACCCCGCGG